>JAZODZ010000675.1:0-2622 GCA_045597285.1 Myxococcota bacterium | reverse complement strand
ACTCAGGGCCGAAGCCCCTTTCACGCTCGACTTGCATGTGTTAGGCCTGCCGCCAGCGTTCGTTCTGAGCCAGGATCAAACTCTCCAGTTTGATCTCTTATATACAAGACGTGCTTTCGCACGTCTGTGTCTTTCTTTTTTAGTTTGATGCTTCGCATCATCGAGGTATCTGCTCGGCAGACCCTCTTATATTAGGCTCGCACTTCTGCTTCTTTTCTCTCTCATCTTCGGTTTTCATCTTGCCGACAGATTTTCAGAACCCGTCGAACGAGGCGGGCTTATACACGTGTCGGTCGATGTGTGCAAGTTTTTTTTGAAAAAAAATTCAACGACCAAAACATCAAAGTATCGATTCATTCCCTGACGTTTGACGGCGAGAAGATTGAAAAGTAGGAACATCTTCTCGCGGTTTTGGAGTATCTGGGTAGCCAAAACACAAATAAAAATGGCGTGCCGTATCGCAGATAGGCACGCCGAAGGGCGCCGTATCGCAACGCGATAGGCGCCATCCAACATACAACGCTAAATCATACCTAATTTTTTCTGTCGATTTCTTTCGCGTATCAGCAATATCACCGCACAAATGGCGGCTGCCACGTCCGAAATCGGCGATGTCCACCATACCCCGTCCACGCCAATTCTTGGAGGAAGGAGTATAAGCAAGGGAACGATGAATATGAGCTGCCGCGTCAGGGACAAGAAAAGGGATTTGCCGGGCTGGTTCATGCTGGCAAAAAAGTTGGCGCCGATGACCTGGAGAGGAATAATCCATAGGCAGCACACTATTTTGCGGAATCCATCCACCGTTATCTCGATGAGTTGTTGATCGAGTAACGATTTATCGACGGAGAGAGCTGTCGTTTCACTCGGCAATAATTCGCCGCTCTCCGTTACCTCGATGAGTTGCTGACCGAATTCCGAATCACCACTGACGAAGAGAGATGTCATTTCACGCGGCAATAATTCGCCGCATAACGTGCCGGTGATCAAAACCAGGAAGGCGCAAATCAGAGTCAGCCGGAAAGCTTCCCACATTCTGTTGTATTTTTCAGCCCCGAAATTATAAGCGACTATCGGCTGCATTCCCTGGGAAAACCCTAGCGCAATCATGAAAAATAGAAAAACGATTCTATTAATAATAGAAAATGCGCCCACATATAAATCACCGCCATATTTGAGAAAATTATAATTCTGCATGATGACGATGGCACAGCCGCAGGCATTGGTAAAGAAATTCGGCGATCCGATGCTAAATGATCGAAGCACAATTCTTCTATCGAGTTTGAATTTATCGGCTTCGAAATAGACGACGCGATCCTTGCGCATAAATAACGCGATTGAAATTATGCAACAGATAACCTGTGCGATAACCGTGGCGAGCGCTGCGCCCCGAACCCCCATGCCCATTTTGAATATAAATAACGGAGCCAATATCACATTGATTCCAACCGATAAAAAAGTCAGATTCATGGCGACAATCGGGTAGCCGCTGACCCGCAGCATGGCATTCAGCCCCAAATACATGTGCGCAAATACATTTCCCGCCAGGATTATCTGCATAAATTCTCGTGCGGGTTCCAACGTGTTCTCGCTGGCGCCAAAGAACAGTAGAATTGGATCGAGATAGGCCAACCCGATTGCCGTGATTGTAATACCGATCAAAAAGTTGAGAATCACCAAATTGGCCAGAGCCTGCCGTGCTTTGGGATAGTCTTTTTCACCGAGGCTGATGGAACAGACAACGCTGGCACCGACACCCACCAGCGCTCCAAACGCCGCAGTAAGACTCATAATCGGCATAGTCAGACCCACGCCAGATATACTGTACGCCCCCAAATGCCCAATAAAAATTCCGGCAATGACGTTATATAGCGAGCTGGCAGCCATTGCAGCGATCGCCGGAAGCGAGAATTTCCAAAGCAATGAGCTTACTTTCTCTGTTCCAAGTCTTGTCGCTTTCTCTTCGTGTTGATCCATAAATCTTCAATTCTACAAAATTATTCCTGCTGATTTATCAGGCACACATTCCCTAACATCCAATCTGATGCTTTAAAATGTCGTCTTCAGCCCGCTCGTTTCGGTTGCAGGCCACCCAATTTTATTTTAGATCAAAATGGCTCGTGATTCCAGACTTTTTTGACTACATTGTGGTTTTTTGTGATATATGTAGGTTCTGATACGGTTCAAGAAATATTATTGGAAAATTGATGAAAGTGTTTTTTTAAATTGAACTTTATAATTTTGTAATAATTTTGCTTGCCTATCGCCTTTGGCGATACGGCTCACGTCGGGCGGCTATTGCATACGCCGCCCACTCGCCACTATCTGCGATACGTGGCGAGCATCCTATATATGATATATCCCCCCTCCCCAATAACTATGATTATTCTGCGGCCTTAAAATTATATTCCGGCTTTATCACCTGCAATACATCCACGGTCGGGCCGATATTATCGACGATATCTTCCATGCGTTTATATACCATCGGGCATTCGTCTATGGTATCGGCGCAAACCGTGGTGGTATAAATTCCCTGCATAGAAGATGCGAATTCCTCGACGGAAAACGTCTCTTTCGCAGCAGTACGCGAAAACAGCCGGCCGGCACCATGCGGTGCGGACT
>JAZODZ010000674.1:0-6825 GCA_045597285.1 Myxococcota bacterium | reverse complement strand
GCCGCGCGTATGTCAATAGCGCGGCAGGCACGCCGTATGACAATAGGCGTGCCGACAAAAAATCACGCATCCCTCTTATTTTACGACGTTTCGCACATCCTGTGACCGTTTTCCATCCATGACGAGAACCGCGTCAGCAGTCGATACAATCACCACGTCTTTCATGCCGATCGCCGCAATCACGCGCCCGTCATCTGAATATGCAAACGTGTCCTGGCAATCATAAATCCGGGCTTCGCCCTTCGCGCGATTGCCGTTCTCGTCGCCCGGGTAATACCGTCTTACCGAATCCCATGTGCCGAGATCATCCCATGGGAACGCCGCCCGGATGACTGCTGCCTTGTTCGTGTGTTCCATGACCGCATAGTCGATGCTAATCGACATCATCTGCGAAAACCGAGATGACAGCAGTTCGGGATGTTCAACAATCTCATCGGCTATTTGCACAATCTGCGGAACCAGTCGCGTCATTTCATCATACATGACGCGACCGTCAAAAATAAACATCCCGCTGTTCCACAAAAACCGACCGGCCTCGATATACTTCTCCGCCGTCTCGCGATCCGGCTTCTCGCGGAACGAAGCAACCACGCTTACCCCTGCGCACAAACGGGTGCCCTCTTCGATATACCCATACCCGATCTCCGCACGCGACGGCTCAATCCCGAACAGAACAATCCGTCCTTTCGCATTCGAATAGGCGGTTTCCAGGCTGGACACAAACCGAGCCACGTCCGAAATCTCGTGATCCGACGGAAACACGCCTATCCGCGCTTCCGGGTCCTGTTTCAGTATCGTCGCCGTCGCCCAGGCGATGCAAGGTGCCGTGTTCCGTCCCTGCGGCTCCCATAAAACCTGTTCAAGCGGAAAATCCGGCAAAGCCTCCGGCAATACCTTGCGGTGCCGTTCCGAGGCCACGATCAGAATATGGGAAGGATCTATGAATCCCGAAAGACGCTCCACGCACGATAATGCCGGCGTCTTTTCTCCGAGAAGTCGTAAAAACTGTTTCGGATGTTCGCTGCTGCTCAAAGGCCAAAAGCGAGTCCCGCTTCCGCCAGCCATGATAACTGCCCAGTTCATGATGTCTGCACCATTTTGTGTGAATTTGTTGCAATAATTATCATATCCAAGGTTTTTCCACTATTTTCATAAAAAAAGCCGACTATAGAAAGCCGGCTTTACGCAGATATGATGTGTTGTCTTACTTGCAGCTGTACTGATTTTCGTCAAAACCGCAGGTCAGCTCGTTGTCGCCACAAACCCATTCATAGACCTTTATGGCATCCCCGGCATTTTCACGCCCACAATACACCAGCGTATTGCCTTCGCAGGTGCCGTGTTCGTTGTACAGCTTGTCACCGTCCATGCAGGTTTCCGAGCAGTCATAGCCAAACTCTTTTTCTTCTATGAGCATGCAGGACTGGCCGCGTGACGGACAGTCGAGCGTGACTGTCTTCCCTTCGGAAGTGTTTTTGCGCGTACAGAATGTCAGCTTGCTATCCGAATCGCATGAACCATAGGTCGTAACGCCATCGTCGCATCCAGTCTTGATATCATCGGTTTTCACGCATGACGCATAAAGATGATCGCCGCGCTCATAATCCACACAGGTCAGGCCTTCCTTGCATGTCGTCGCTTTCGCGACGCCTTTCACACATGCCACGACCTTGTCGTTGATACATGCCTGATATCCCTGCACCAGATCATTGCCATTGCAGAACGAAAGGGTTTCATTGTCATCGCAGATGGCATTATTCTCAACCTGCTTCCCGTCATGAAGCAGAACTCCATTCTCGCAAACATAATCTTTCGGAACGAGCTCGTCATTCTCGTTACACACATACTCGACGTTGTTAAATTCAACGGTTGCTTTCGTAACAATTTTACCATTCGAGCTTGACCCTTCGAATTCACAATACACATACTTGCCATTTTCACAGCCATCCGTGAATCCTGAATCACAATAACTCTTGTTGCCATCATCTCCACAAGCACAGAAAACCGTTGCTAATCCAATTAACGTCAATGCAAGACTTATTTTTCTCATATCCATCTCTCCTGCTTTTAAGATTTATGAACGCAAATCTCGCGTACAGGCAAAACACTTATGCATTTTCCAAGCCATGATAAGCATTTTTATTATACCCAATGACCTGCCGATACATCGACAGCACGCCCAAACGCGATAAAACGATTGTCCGTTGTTGCCACCAAAAAAGCCGCGCATTGCGCGGCTTTTTTAAGCTACAGATTATTCAATTCTCCGGCGACGTGCCAGGCCAAGACCGGCAAATCCGGCGAACAGGAACAACCATCCCCAATGTCCGGAAGGCTGTGTCGAAATGCTGCAGGAACCGCCCCTTGCATTGTCATAGTCAGGTTCTACCTCTTCCGTACCTTCCACCAATGTGAACGAAACATCGGCAGACTGAACGCCGACGGAAAGATCAGAGGCATACGCCGTATATTCGCCCGCAACCAGCTTGATCCCCTCACAGGCCCAGTTCCCATTTTCATCAGCTTCAGCCGTGCAGCCACCCGATGTGCCGTCATTAATCAAAACACCGATGATGGCATACGGATCCGATGTACCCGTAAAAATCACGGGATCGCTGGCGACGAGTTTGGAACCATCCAGCGGATTGGTTATGGTGATATTTGATTTGAGTTCTTCTGTCGTAACCGTGACCTTGTTAGAAAAATCGCTCTTGTCGTCGCCATTTACGTAGTTGGCTTTGAACGTGTACGTTTTGGAATAATCCAGGGCGGCTGACGGGCACGACCAGGTTCCCGCTGCACTGACAGGAGAAATGCAGACCTGCTGGGTAGTGTTTTTATCCAGCTCCATCCATACGGTCACGCTACCGGTCGTTTGGTCAACGGTTCCAGAAAACACTGGCAGAATCGAGATAGTGGCACCATTCTCAGGGCTAAGAATCACCGGCACCGGCACCGGCACCGATTCGACGACCTGAATACTGACCTTGTTGCTCACGGCCACATCGGCTTTATCGACGACAACGTATGCCATAATCGAATAATTGCCCTCTTCAAAGGTTCCATCGCAACGCCAAGAGCTGTTCTTGCCGGGTTGAGGAGCCGCAGGGGCCGGAACTACTGTGGTGCAGATGACACTCTTTGTATTGACATCCCGAACCTCGACCTGATTGTTCGAAGTCGCTGTCCCCTCGAATGTTACATTCTTTCCGACAACCGCGCCATTACTCGGTTTGGTGATCGCGACACTGTAATTTCCCGATCCCGCAATAACACGGATATGTCCGCTTCCGGTCTTTTCTGCCATGCCGTCCGATACCGTGACTTCAAAATCATATACCGTGCCGTCGGTGGCGTTCTCGGGGATCGTAAACGACAGCTTGCACGCATCGGTGTTTGCAACGTTGCCATCAACCGTCCACGTAAATGACAGATTGTCGCCATCCACATCGCTGGACTTGCAAGCATCCAACGCAATGGTTTCGCCCGGTGCACCAACGAATTCGGTGTCGACCACGAGCGAAGGCGGATAGTTGGGATCACCGAATTCTACGGAGAACGAAATTTTATTTGAAGAAATTTCCCCGTCTACCCAGGTAGCCTGGATCGTATAATCCCCCTCTACCCAGACGTTTGACTGACAGGCCCACTGGGAATCCTTGACGCTCGCCGAGCAAATCTGCAACGCCTTGCCCACATCAATAACATTGATGGTCTCGCCGTCCGGAAGATCCGTCGTTCCCCTGATTTCGATGATATTGTTTTTACCCGGAGTAATGACATCGCCATTTACCGGATCTGTAATCACAATGACATGATCGATATCTTCGACATTGACGATGACGGTCGCAACAGAGGAAGCCTTTTTGTCATCAGTAGCCGTCAGCAAGAATGAGTAGGATTCACCGGGCTGAGCTTTTTCAGGAATGACAAACGTTGTAATACTGTCAGTCGTGCTGGAAAGAAGTGAAGAATAATCTCCGCTCCATTTGTAAGTAACATTGTCCCCGTCTGGATCTTTTGTCTTCGACGCGTCGAATTTGATCGAGTCACCGGCTTTGCCTGAAAACACATAGACATCGTCTTCGAGGATACCGTCGATAACGATTGTCGGTGCATGGTTGTCGGATATCGACGAACCGACCGTAAACGAACGATTTCCCGATTTCTGGGCAGGATTGCTTACCCAGTCCGCATACACCGTGTAGTCACCATCCACGAGCTCGGTGGAGCAGCTCCAGGCCTTGGATTTAATCGTGCCCGTGCATAGCTGTTTGTTCGTCTTGGTGTCAATGACCTCAATCTTTCCTGTTCCCGAGGATTCACCGCTAAAGGTGACTTTTGGCCCCGTCACATTGCTGCCTTCTTCCGGTGATGCAATCTTGACCGTGACACCAACGACTTTAACCTTCACAGTCCCGGACACGGCATTGTCATAGGGATCGGTCACTGTCAGCGTGCATTTATAGGTTCCGGCCTTTGTGGTTTCCGGAACTGTAACCACGACGGATGCATTCGTCGGCTTAACAGACAGAACGCCACAGTTCCACTCATAGGTGAGCTTGTCGGGGTCATTATACGTCACGGTTGCCGTCAGTGTCTTGGATTTGCCCTGAACGATGCTGACATCTGCGGGCATTTTAATGACCGGGGGCAAGACCTGACAAAGGCCGTTATTACAGACTGTGTCGTTGAGACAGTCTGCGTCCGTTTTGCATGACGATGGGCAGACGTTCGCTGTCGCAGAGCATTTATAATCGCCGCACGACGTCGAATTCTGCTCGCACTTGCCGCTCTGGCACTGACCCACGACCAGTGCATTATCTGACGAACACGTATTCTTGCCGCACGCCACACCGTCTTCCTTGTTCTGCGCTATACACCCCTGCTTGTCGTCGCAGGCCGGGGCATACTGGCAAACCGATTCGGTCCCTTCACAAGTTCGAACAGAAAAATCGAAATTATTCTTTGTTGGATCACAAATCTGGCATTGGGATGCACTCGATGGATCGTTTGTACCAAAGCACTTGTACTGCTCGTTCTCTTTCACGAGACACTTGTCTGCCGTGTAACAAAAACCTGTCGATTCCTTGAGTATTTCGACACGTCCCGTGTCATATTCCTTCGACTTCCTGGACCCGGGAGCCGCGACTGCCAGATCGAGCCAACCTTTGTTGCCATCCAGATCCGCGACCGCGAACTTCGTCGAAAACAGATCGTACCCGTGTTCGCTCTGATAGGAGACGGCTTTCCAGAACGCATCTTTTGAAAAGATGCTGCCGTCTTTTGTGCCCATATACACAAAGATTTCGGCATTTCCATGATCGTCTTTGTCTTTAAATCCCTCGGCACCGACGATGAGATCATCCACGCCGTCGCCATTGACGTCCGCGACCACGACATGGCTGCCGAATAGACCGTGGCTGCGTCCTCCCACATACGACCAGGCCTTGACTGAAGTATCGAAAGCCATGCCCGGGCCGTTGTTCGTATAGGTTCTGACGCGTCCCTCTCTTTTCTTGGTCTCGTGCCAGTATGGCTCGCCAACGACGAGATCCAGATCGCCGTCGCCGTCGATATCTGAAAATGCCACCGACCGAACCTGACCGCCTGCATACTCATTCTTGTCGCTGACGATCCGGCGCGTTTCCTTCAGAGTGCCCGCTGAAAATTCATAAAAATAAATCGCGCCTTCCGATGAAATGCCCGTATCCTCTTCGAGATAAAGGGGATCAACGACGATAATTTCTGCGGCTTTATTCGACCCATTCAGTTTCGCGACATAGATCGCATCGCCAAACCCCGTCTCATCGCCTGCCATTTCACCCGGTGCCACAATCGTGGCATCCGGACTCAAAGATTTTGCACCGACCTTGCTGCAGATATCGAGGACGACATTCACGGTCGGCTTCATATACTCGTAATCGCCATCGAGAGGCGTCGCCTGATAAACGAGATCCGGCTTGCCGTCCCCATTGACATCCCCCACCGCAATCTCTGTACCCGCCAGTCCCAGCGCATCCGGCCCTTTCACCATGCCCTTGACTTCAAGGCTATTCCCGTTCATCCCCAAAAAGGCAATGCCGCCGAAATACGTGGGATCTTCCGGATCCAAGGAATAGGTCGGCGCGGACGCCACGATTAAATCATTGGCCGATACTGACGGACAATTGACCACCGCAAGCGATTCCCCTAAGTCGTCATCGCCATTTACTCCCGCCACGTAAAGCTTGGATGCGTCAAATCCATCCTTTCCGAGAGAAACGAAAACCCTGCCTGTACCGGCCAGTGCGCCGTCCGATGTCGCGATATCGGTCAGTCCGTCCCCGTCAAAATCCCCGGTCACAACCACACGCCCAAATGATGTGGTAGTTCCACTTACCTCCACTGTTTTCTGACCGATATCCCCCCACGGTGCCCCGCCCACTTCGCCAAAAAGAGCGCTCCTTGTCGTCCCAAGCTCAACAACACCGCTTGTCTCATTTTGTTGATCACCATTCGAACAACCGTTCAATGCCGCCAAGGCTATACATAAGGCAGTTAGTTTTTTCTTCATTTTTAACTCCATCTTTGACGCTTAGGGAAAGCCTGTTTAATGCCCCTCATGGAAAAGGCAACTCCATTGAAGTCATTGATTTATGCGGTTAGGAGAATGCGTTATGTTCAGACCACGATATCGACCTTCCTTGGGGAAAACAAAACTCAAAACTTACTATATTACCACCTGTACACGTATTAGCTAACTTTTTTTTCAATTCTTGTTTCAAAACGCCCAAAAGAAAACTACCGCACGGACGCCGACAAGAAGACCCCGCCATATTTCCC
>JAZODZ010000673.1:0-8031 GCA_045597285.1 Myxococcota bacterium | reverse complement strand
AGCAGGATTACTATTACAGTGAATGACACCGATAGCCAGTTTAGGATTTGCCCCCAATTCGAGGAGTTTCTTTACACACTCAATATTTTGACAATTAATGGCATGGGCCAAAGGAGTCTCATTCATTGAACCATAATCTATATCAGCTCCAGATTTAACTAATAGTTCTATGAGTCGCGGACTATCCGCGAAGACAGCACTATAAACCAAATTCGCTCCTAAAATTTTCATGTTTGGATCGACACCTTCCGCAATGAGTCGTTCGGCCCTTTTGATATCATCACATGCAACTGCACAATATAAATCATCTTTGTTCAAACACGGATTTTCTGTCTGTTTGTATGCTTTATATTGTTCATAATACTCAAAATGGTTACCGTTACCATCTGTTTTTTCGACATCCAACTGATAAATCCACTCCAGGCGTTTAATATAAGGAAAGTCTTTCTCCCCTGTGATGTAAAATAGCACCGTTTTTCCTTCCTTGTCTCTGACATGAACATTCAAATAATTTCTTTGCCGTCCCTGTATGGTAGTTCTGCCACATATAAGAAATAGATTTATAGTCCTGTTTGCAAATGCATAAAATAAAGCTGTTTTACCCGTGTTATCGACAGCATTGATATCCGCCCCCGCCCTTATAAGCATCTCAAAAACCTGCTTGGACGCTGCGTAAAAAATGACTGTTTTACCGTCCCTGTCCCTGGCATTGACATCTGCACCACATTCCAAAAGCTCATTGGCATACGGGCTCAATAATGCATAAAACAACGCTGTTTTGCCCATATTATCGACGACATTGAAATCAGCACCGGCAATTTTAAGACAGATGAGATCCCATTTGCTTGTCATATAAAAAACAGCGGTTTTTCCTTCGTTGTCTTTCACATTGACATCTGCACCGAGATCAACGAAAAACTTCGTAGTATTGTTTTTCGCCGAATAAAACAGTGCCGTCTTTCCCGTGCAGTCAATCGCATTGAGGTCGGCACCTGCATCGTATAGTTGCTTCAGAACATCCCCGGATTTCGTATAAAAAATTGCTGTTTTTCCTTCCGAATCCATCGCATTCGGATTTGCCCCATATTTCAGAAGAATAGTGACAGCATTGGCCAGGTGCGGCAAACTTGCAGCATACACAATCGCAGGAACGCCACGACTATTGCAAATATTCGGATTTGCACCATATTCCAGCAGGCTCACGAGCAATGCATCCTTAGCCATGAACTCAAACATGAGCGGATTGCCATTCGAAAGTATCGCATCCGGATTAAAATTGCCATCGCTGTCAACTGGAACTTCAAAGGTTCTCACATAACGAACCAATTTTTCGTAGTTAGATTTTTGTGCATCGCGCCTACGTTTTCGTTTTATCAAAACTGCAGCCGATGCCACTGCTAAAACAATAGGAATGACTGGAAGCATAATAACCCGTAAATAATATATCTTAGTTATACCATTATTTCGACCGTACCGCCGGTCTATGTATGATTATCCACAATATTTCGTCATATTTCAACTCACAAATAACCTGATAGTAACTATTCTGTCCCTAATTTTTCTGAATCACGTGTTCGTGTCAAAACAAGGCTGGAGTTGATAGTTCTGCAATTTTAATAAGTCTAATTACTGAGTTTAGTCCACTCCATGGATTGTGTTCCTGGTATTAAACGCTTGCGAGTGACGCAAACCAATCCGGGAAAATTCAAAACATCTACACAAAACAAAACACAGCCGACAGGACGTCGGCTGCCGACCGTCGCACCACGGAGGGGGCGTCGGGCGGGCAAAAAAGCGTGCGGGGTGCAGGGGCGTTCACAATCGAACGCCCCTTCCGCTCGCCGCGTAGGCGAAAACAAATACATAGGGGTATGCAGAATCATCAGGGAGGCTGAACACTTATACTTGATATGATTCATCCACATAGCTTAAAATCGAGTCACATCCATCGGCGCATGGATTTTCCCCGGATTTTAAGGAGATACAATGATTTCATTCCATCGACTCAATTGGATAATCGGCATTTCATTCTCGATTTTGTCGCTTGCGGCTTGTTCAAAAAAAGCCCCGGAACCTGAAACACCACCGGGGGATGTCGTGACAATCGATGGTGAAAGTGAAAACGCAGGCAATGCAGAAGCTAAGTCTAATGCGGAAGTCGAACCGGCCAAAGACAGCGCCGATACCCCAACGGAAGAAACCGCACCGAACGCCGACAACGCCCCAAAACCGGACGTTAAAAAAGACGACGATCCGAAAAAAACTAAAATAAATGCCATCAAACAGGCCAGTCTTGACCAGATAGCCTCACAGCCTCCGATTGCCAAATCCCTCAATGAGGAGTTCGAATTCCCCAAGTGTATGGTTTGCCGTTATTGTGAAGATAGAATTTTGTGGGCTTCGGGTTCAGATTGTCGCCTTTCAGCATCCCAGGTCGACAAAATCATCAAACAAGGTACCGTCAACCAATGGAATGAATACGGCCAGTCGCCGCTCATGCTCGCAAAAGATCTCCAATCCGTTCAAAAATTACTTGCCGCCGGCGCATCCCCCAATCTCACCGACGAATTTGGGAACAGTGCGATGGATTATGCACGGACGAAAGAAATACAGCAAGAACTCCTCAAGGCTGGCTTTAAACCCAATCCAGACAAAGAATACCCCTTATTCAACCCCAACTATGAAATCTACACGGACGAATACCTTGCTCGCCACATAAAAGAGGATAAAAAACTCGCATCTAATCCATCTAAAAAAATTGATGAATATATGTTCGATGTGAATTGCACCTGGACCGATAGCGATGCCGCCTTTGGACACGGATACCGGGATGATCGAATCGTCCGAGGTTGGATTAAAAAGGCGAAAGATGTCAATGCAAGGGATGAAGACGGCCGCACGCCCTTGTTCTATGTCAATTACGCCAAGGAAGCCAGGTTGCTGATTGCCGCTGGTGCCGACATCAATGCACAGGATAACGACGGCAATACACCGCTTGTATGGTTCATGAGCGAAAATCGCTTTGAGTCGGTACATCCCGATGAAAAAGCCACAGAAGCGCTCGTGAGTACCCTGATCGCAGCAGGCGCAGACACGACCATCACCAATAGTGCCGGAAAGTCTGCAAACGATTATTTAGATAAGGATTTGTGGGATATGTGGGAAGAAAATCGTCCCTGATGGTTATTGCGGGTATGCGCAACCACCAGCAATGCGCCGCGCGTATGCAATAGCGCGGCGGGCACGCCGTATGCCAATAGGCGTGCCACCCCAAAACAAATACCCCACCGCCTGATATTTGCCTCAGAATTGCTGTTTATTTATCATCACAAATGGGTAAAATAATTCGTCTCAGTTCTTTTTTCAGAGGATCGTCATGTCAGAAATTACACAGTTACCCATTTACAAACATCAGGACGAAATCAACGAGGCCCTGGCAAACCACCAGGTCATCGTCGTTCAGGGCCCCACGGGGTGCGGCAAGACGACGCAGCTCCCGCGCATCCTTCTTCGCAATCCGATGATCACGGGCAGAATCGGGCTCACGCAACCCCGACGCATTGCAGCCGTCAGTGTCGCGGCCCGGCTCGCCAAGGAAATCGGATGCGAACTCGGTGAAGAAGTCGGATACGCCATCCGCTTTGACGACAAGACGAGCGACAGCACCATCGTCAAAGTCATGACTGACGGCATCCTCCTCCAGGAATCACGCTCGGATCACCTCTACAACCAGTATCAGGTGCTCATCATCGACGAGGCGCACGAACGCTCGCTCAATATCGACCTCGCCCTCGGGCTCCTCAAAACCGCCATCGATGAACGCCCGGAACTGCGCGTCATCATCAGTTCCGCCACGATTCGCGCCGAGACTTTCCAGAAATATTTTTCGCGAAAAGGCGACGGTTCCGATGTCCCGCTCATCTCGATTCAGGCCAGAACCTATCCCGTCGACATCCAGTACCGCGATATCGACATGAACGAACGCGACGCCATGCCGACCGCCCTCGTCGACGAAGTCAAACGCATCCACAAGAGCGGCCAGGAAGGCCATATCCTGTGCTTCCTCCCCGGGCAGGCCGCCATCACGCAATGCCAGGAAATGATTCAAATCGCACAGGCGACCGAAAAAGGATACGGCGATCTGTGGATTCTCCCGCTTTACGGCGCACTCTCCCGCGAGGAACAGGAACGCGTGTTCGACGAAATGCCCGGAAAACGCAAGGTCGTCCTCGCCACGAATATCGCCGAGACGTCGATCACGATCCCCGATGTCCGCTTCGTCGTCGACAGCGGTATTGCCAAAATTCCTCGCTTTCACAACGACACCCACGTGACGACGCTCCGCGAAGAAGGCGTCAGCCAGGCCTCGCTGGCGCAACGCGCCGGCCGCGCCGGTCGAACCGCACCGGGACAGTGCATCCGCCTCTTCCCCGAAAGCAAACTCGACGACCGCGTCGCGTTTACGGACGAAGAAATCATCCGTCTCGAGCTCAGCGAAGTCCTGCTGCGGCTCATCGATGTCGGCATTCTCGATGTCGAATCCTTCCCCTTCCCCACACGCCCGCCGCACAAGGCCATCCTCGACGCACTCGCCGAACTCAGGCGGCTCGGTGCCATCGACAAGACCAACCACCTCACGAATATCGGCCAGAAAATGGTCGTATTCCCGCTTTCGCCTCGCCTTGCCCGCGTCGTCATCGAAGCCGGAATCAAATACCCCGGCAGCCTCGAAGACGTCATAAACGCCGTCGCATGGCTGTCCGTCAAATCCCCGCTTCTCTATCCGCCCGAACACGAGGCACAGGCAAAGCGCGTCCACAGCAAACTCGCGCACGCCATGGGCGACCTCCTCACCGCAGTCGGCATCATCCACAAATACAACGATGCCGAGATGAAAAAGGAATTCTGCCGAAAGAACTTCCTCGATCCCGACACGATGGCATTTATCGCGAAGTCGACGATCCAGATTCTCGACATCGCCGAAACGGTCGGCCTCATCGCGCAGCCCGGCGGCGAAGAAAACGACATCATCCGCGCATTTTTGTCCGCTTACGGCGACCAGTGCCTCATCCTCAAAGGCAGAACCTACGTCACGCCGGCGGACATCAACGTCAATCTGCATCCGTCATCCTCGCTGTACGCGACGATGCCGAAAGTCATCATGGCGCTCGAATTCATCCAGTCGACGCGCACTTATGCCGAACAGGCATCCGTCGTCAGAACCGCATGGCTGAAGGAATACGGCATCGAACTCGATTTTTCGCAGGATTCATCGCGTCCCGGTCGCGGCGGCTATCAGGAATTCAGCGCCGATCGCAAGAAACTGCGTCGCTTCGAGCGTTCGCGGGAAGCCCTGGGATATGGCGAGGATTCGTTCCGCCTGCCTAAACGCGGGGGCGATCCCAAGGCGGCCAACAGCGGACGGGAACTCATGTCCAACGGACGCAAACTTTTCCGCGTGCAGCCCGTCGGTGCGCGGCGTAACGAACCCGTCGAGTCATCCGCGCCGGCGCCAGCTCAGCCCAAACGCGCCGAAAAAGCCCCCAACGAACTCCTCATCGGCGGCAGAGCGCTCAAATGCGTGACGACATCAGGACACCAGCCGCTCATCATCATGACGATGGACGACCTGCACGCCATCGCGCCGTTACAGCCGATTACCGAACACACGAGCTGGCTCTCCTACCGCGTCTCGCTCCGCGACAATAACGGCAAATTCGAAGTCCTTCACAACTATCGCCTCGGCGAAATCGTCGAAGTCGCCCACGCACTCGATCTGCTTTCGGGCAAACTCCAGGTTCCCGACACGATTCCAATCGGCGCAAGCTTGAGCGTCCGCGCCAATATCCGCATTCTCCTTCGTTCCCTCCCGTTCCTTGCGCACTGCCACCTCGGTTCGCGGGGCAAAAACGGCTGGCTGACCATCGCCGGCAGCGAGGATATTTTCTGGTTCGAGTTCGGCGACAAGCCGCTCGAAAGCCTCGACATTTCGGCACAGACACTCGCAATGCTCGCCGAATTCGTCGACGATCGCGAAGCGCTTCAGACCATCGAACAGGCCACGGAACGCCTCATTGCCGCCCAGCGCCGCATCAAAGCCGCCGTCACAAAGAATTATTGATTGGGGGCACGGCTATCGGCCATCAGCCGATACGCCGTGCGGTAGGCACGTGTCACGTGCCTACCGTGGTTTTATGCGCTCGCCTATGCGCAGAGAGACGTGTCACGACACGTCTCTACATGCGCATACGGCTCACGGACGGGCTATCGGCGTGCCGCCGATACGCCCTCTTTGCCGCCCGCTATCGCTAGCGATACGCGGGCGTTGCGATGGCTGTATGGACGACCCAATGTGGTCGCCCGTAAGCCGCCAGCGAGCTGTAGGCACGTGTAGTGACACGCGCCAAAGCGAGCATGCCCAGGCCGCTTGCCCACTTAAATCTCCACCTTGCGCACCAGGCACTGTTTCCGGCAGAAACATATTGCATAAGCAGTTACAGCCGTCCTGGATCCATACTCGATACGGACTCCCTGTGCATATTTCCTGTCACGAATTTGTTGCCCTGCCTCATCTAATTTTACTTCCATACAGGCATTGAGTACATCTTCAGCATCCAGTTCTTTATTGGATTTCAATGCCTGTTCGAGTTCTCTGGATGTGACACACTTGAGTTCCAATAGTATGGCTCGCCGTTTCTCTATAATGACAATATCAGGACGTCCATCCCCAAACTCATCATTCGATTTCAAATCATCGCATACAGTTCCCAACACGCCAAGCATCATGCCATGATAGAAATTTTCATTGAAATCAAATACACTGATGCTTTTCGCCAGAAAATCATACAACTCACCCTCAATAGTATCAATATCTCCGTCCCATAATGCATGCATTAGTGTTTTGGGATCCATTCCTGGAATGCAAACATCTTTCCACCAGTGCTGCATGGCCGATTTCATCACCGTAAGGATTTCCCGGTTGGGGACGGCCACCTTAGCCACCCAAAGATCATCGTCATCTTTCTTGACCTCGACCGGTTTTAAATATCCTGTATATAATAGAAAACTCCATATTGCATCAGGGCGGATCTTCAAATCCCGATACGATAAATCTTTGTATACAGGCACCCATTTCGTGCCCCCATTCATCAGATGGGCAAGTTCTGTGCGATACTGAGGATTATTCTCGATCATATCATCGATGATATCATTGCTGCTCGTCATTGACCAATAGGCTTGAATCGCATTATCCCCATAGCCGTTGACCAATCCCCGTATGGCATTGAGCAAACTCCACGGGTTGAATACTTTGCATCCGCTGTATTCATAACCGTCATACCACTTTTCTATCATTTCATATTTATCTTCTATGCCATAATATGCAAGCATCTTCTTGACTTCAGCCTCGGTAAATCCCCAGTACTCATCGGGGATATCATCCACCACCGTAATCACCCCGGGATTGTTCATACCGGTAAAGATAGATTCCTTTGCTACACGCATACAGCCAGCGATGATGCCATACGCGAGGTTATTGTTGGACTTGAAACCTGATGAAATGAAATTTCCAACCAATCCAACGATTTTATCAAACAGTTTACTTCCAGGGTTATGAATATCATAAATAGCGGCTTTTTGTAGTGGCACATCGTATTCGTCAATAAGAATCACCGTTTTCCTGTTTGTGGCCTTATAAATCCAGTCACATAAATTGCCCAGCGCATCTTCTAACTCATCCTGTTGCACACGCTTACTCAATATTTGCCTGAACTGTTCGTGTTCAAACTCATTCAATGCCGGATGGTTAAGCAAATATTCAAAATCCCCACAAGCACTGGCAAGTTCCCCGCGCAGCTTTGCAAGCATGAGTTCAAACGTATCATTGCGCATCCCTTTAAGCGACAACGAGAGGACTGGATATTTCCCCATTTCCTTAAGGACATCCTCACCGGCATCCATGACCTTGAGTCCCTCGAAATACCGCCGGTTATCGACCGGATTACCGTCTTTATCCAACGCGTATTCAAAGAA
>JAZODZ010000672.1:0-7938 GCA_045597285.1 Myxococcota bacterium | reverse complement strand
TCCTGTCCATCCCTATCACTTCGAGACAAATGCGCCCAAAGACTCCATCACGACCATTGGCATGTACCGATCACCCACGGAAAAGCTGAGGGAGACTTCAGTCTTCATCCAGTTTGTCGGTGTCAATGCGGACACGCTGGAGGACTGTCCGGCACCCTCGACTCTGGTGGGAAGCGACGTCGATGTCGGCATCAACGGCTGTGTTCGCGCGTCTATTCTTTTTTCTTCCTGTGACGACAAAATTCTTCTCCGTTTGAGCGGGACGCTTCATGTCGACGAGTTTTCCACGGAACGCGGGGGCAGAATGGCTGGGAGCCTGAGCGGCAGTCTGGAGTATGTCGAGTATGTCGAGAGCTCGACGGACAAGATCGAACGACGGACAAATGTCGGAACTGTGGAAGGCGAGTATTCTTTCGTCAACAAGGCGGGGGACGTTTGGGAACATGGACGCGTCCCCACGAACTGAGCCGCGGCGCGTATGCAATAGCGCCGCGGGCCGGGCGTATGCAATAGCCCGGCACCGCCCGGCGTATGGCGCAGCCATAGCCAGGCGTTCATGACCGAAAAACGAAATGGGCTGAACTGTTACAAATTTGTACCCTGTTGTTCTGAATTTTCTTCACTTCATGCCCTGTATAACGTTATGCTATAAGATCGGCATATCTGTATGCCAGATTTCGTTTAACAGTTGTGGCGTATCGGATTCGATGATGGCGCCACTACAGGCTTGCACCGGAGTTGCAATGGCAGAGAACTACAATATTTCTCAATGCATTAACTACATTCAGGAACGTATGCGTTACGACGTCATGGGGCGTGACGACGTGATCGAACTCATTCTGGTGGCTTTGCTGGCCGATGGTCATGTGCTGCTCGAAGATTTTCCTGGAAGTGGAAAGACCACGCTCGCCAAGGCGTTAGGAAACAGCCTCTCCAGCGAGGGCGTCGAAAAGGACATCAGTGCATTTCGAAGAATGCAGTTCACGCCGGATTTGCTGCCTGGCGACATCACGGGCGTCATGGTTTTCGATCCCGAGGCAAGTCAGTTTTATTTCCGGCGCGGCCCGATTTTTACGCACATCGCCCTCGTGGATGAAATCAATCGAACCTCGCCGAAAGTTCAGTCGGCGCTTCTCGAGTCCATGGGCGAAAAACAAGTCACGATCGACAACGTCACGCACAGGCTGTCCGATTTGTTTTTTGTCATTGCCACGCAAAACCCGCTTGATGCGGTCGGAACCTATCCGCTCCCGATCGCGCAGCTCGATCGATTCATGTTCAAAATCCGCATGACGAACATTTCCCGTGAGGCGGAACTCGAGGTCATCAAGAACTGGGGACGGCCTCGCAAGCCGTGCAACCTTCCGACGGTAACGGTCGCGCAGATCCTTGAGGCGCGTGAGTATGTCCGAAACAAAATTGCCGTGGCTGACGGCGTGATGGAGTGTCTCGTCGACATTATCCGCACGATTCGCGATGATCCACGCTGTTTGCAGGGGGCTTCCACGCGATCCCTCGTGCAGGCCGTTCCCGCGCTTCAGGCGCATGCCTTCCTGAACGGACGGGAATATGTGTCGGTCAAGGATATCGAAAAATTGGCGATACCACTGTTTTCACATCGTCTTCAGCTGGCCCCGGGCGTCAACGATGCTTCGGTACTCGTCCGGGAGGCACTCGCTCGTCCGCTCTCGAAGCTTTCATCGAGCCTCATGGAGAGATAGTCAATCGTATGTGGGTCTGGTTCCCCGCCTTTTGTCGTTGTTTTAAGCGCTGTTCTTCAACATGAATAAATACGTAAGTGCAATCTACATTCTGCTGACTCTCGTGGCTTTTGTGATGCCGTCGGTTTCTTTTGCCGATGATATTTTTGAATCGGCCCAGGAAAGAAACATCTATGAAGATGTGGCATCCGGACACTATATCAAGGCCAGGCGGGCGGCTGAGGAACTTCTCGAGGCGAATCCCGATTCGATTGGCGGAAACTTCGCGCTTGCCAATGTTTTCTGGTATGGCGAAGGCAACCACATGCGGGCCATGACTCTGTACAAAAAGACGATTCAGCTTTTTGAAAAGCGGTACTGCAAAGGTGGTGATTCCATTCCCGAAAATAGCGAGCTGCAGGCTTGGCATCAGCGCATTTACAAGGATTTGGCCCGCATATATGCCGAACTCGATATGCGTGCGGAAGAGCTGAACATTCACCAGCTCGTGGCCAACAGATACCACGCCGAGCTTGGGGAGGACAGTGTCTGGGCGCTGATGAAGCTCAACAGGTTCGACGAGGCAACGGCAATATCCGAAAAATCGATCAAGGGGCAGGACTCGTTCTGGGCTGACATCGCCTACAACGACCTGACGGCAATTGCGGATGCGCAGCACAAGCATCTCGAAGCGATGAAAGCGAGCCAGCGTTCGGTGGAATTTAACAACAAATCGTGTGTCGTTCTGCTCAACCATTCCCGCGGGTATTCGATTTTTCTCAAGATGGATGAGGCGATTCAATACACGACGAAGGCGCGTTCGATGTCGACGAAGGACTGCGTGAACAGCCCATACACTGCGGCTTCGACGTTTTATCTCATCGACGGGAAATGGCAGATGGCCATCTCGTCCATGCTCAAGGCGAGAAAGCGTCCGGTCGAGAGAAAGGACAAGATCCAGGTCGAAATGTCGGAACGGCGGTACATGGCGACCATTCTGTTTGAAATGGGGTTTGCCGAACGCGCCTGGGCTCTGATGGAAACTGTGATGAATGCGCCGTCTCGCCTCGGTTACGAAAGCCTGCTCAAGGAGCAGATGAAGATGGCCGAGACACTGACTTATTTTGCCATTTCGTCCGATGCGCTGGCGCGTACCGAGGAAGGGCTCAGCGCGTGGCGTGCGCTCGAACCCATGATGATGAACTCTGTGTTCAGAAAAATACACGGCATTTTCCGCGACGATCCGAATGGCATCAAAGACAAAATAACCGATCTTCAGGAAAACCGCGACAAGCTGGTACCCTCGCTATGGTCGATGAACCAGAAACTCTTTAAGTATGCGCTCAATCCCCTCAATCTGAAGTCTTTCCTCGTTCCCTATTACGTCGTCGATCCGCCTTTGTATAATTATGCCATCGTCGACACGCTCGGCCGCAGGACTGCCGAGTTTTTTGTCGAGTATCAGAAAAGCATTCTCGAGCCGGAAGAACGCGAGGCAATGATGCCGGCTTTTGACGTGCTCAGTGCCTATATCGCCTGGCGTGACGAGGATTACGACAAGGCGCTTGAGCTGGTCGAAAAGACGCATGATGAAATGCCGCCCAAAGTGTCTCTGATGCTTCGACAGGTGGACTTGATCAAGGCCGATATCCTTATGAAAAAAGGCAACCGTGCGGAGGCCATGAACCTGATGAACGATGTTTTCAAGGTCTATCCTGCCGTTTTCAGACATTTTGATGTCAAGCTGCCGATCCGGTTCGACGATTCGATGCGTTCCGATCCGGAATTAAAAAATGCCATGAAGGCACTTGAGAATTCTCCACGTTTTGAAGTGGCGAGTGATGCACAGTTGGTCGTGTCGGGGCAAAAGGTTGACAAGATGATTCAGATTTGTCTGAGTTCGGCTCTGGGACAGAGATTCGCATGTTCATCGGAGGATATCAAGGATTATGGCGGAAATGCGGAAATCCAGCCGCATACGGCCGAGATCGTCGACAGTTTCCACCACAAGGTGTTTTCACCGCTTGTCGACCTGTCGCAGGCAGATCTGAATTCTCTCGATGGTTCCGCCGTGCAGATGAGCGCAGATCAGGCGCTTGAAAAATTGATCAATACCACGCCACTGATGAACTCGAAATACGATGATGAGAATATGTAGGTTTATGTAATCGAATGATTGATATTATTAAGGAATTTCTCAGTTACGATATTTATGAAGGCATAACCGTCAAGTTTGTCTGCATCATCCTGCTGTCCATCGTCGTCGGGCGCATTTTGGATTCGCTGACGTTGTGGATGCTGAATCGTTTCATTACGAAATCAGAAAGAAAAGCGCTCGATAAGAAGCAGGAGAAAAAAAAAGTCGAGGTCGAAGAAGGGGAAGGCCGTCCGAGATGGAGTCTGCTTAACAGCCAGTTTGCGCTGACTCTTTCTGCGCTTCGAATCGATATTCTCAAATGTTTGAAAAAACCGCTTCACGTCTTCTGGCTCACGGTGGGGTGCAGTTTCGGGCTGTATTTCGTCAAAATTCCAGAGAAATTTGAAAATGTCTGCGGTTATATTTTTACAGCGCTCCACGTCATCAGCCTTTGGTGCATCATCTGGTTTATTCTGAATGTGACGAATCAGATTGTCATGCCGAGAACGAAGGCAAGGGCAAAGAAATCGAGCACGCCGATCGATGAAATTCTTTACCCGATGCTGATTACGCTCTTTAAGATCGTTCTCATCTGTTTCGGGGTGTTGATTGTTATCGAAGCCTGTGGCGGCGATGTTTCCAATATTCTTGCGACACTTGGAATCGGTGGCGCGGCTCTGGCTCTCGCATCCAAGGACACGCTCGCGAACTTCTTCGGTTCCCTGGTTATTCTGCTCGATAATCCTTTCGTGATTGGGGACTGGGTCACAATTAATGGATATGAGGGAAATATCCATGAAATCCGTCTTAGAACGACGACGATCAAGACTTTTGACGATACCATCGTGACAATTCCGAACTCGTTGCTGACCAACACACAGATCGATACGCGTGGCAAGTACAAATCCAAGATGGATTGCAGCTTTGGCGTTCTATATTCGACCAAGCCCGAGCAGATTGATCGGATCGTCAGCGAGTTGGAGGAGTATATTAACAACCTTTCAAAGGGTGAGGAACGCAAGTTTGAACCGAAGAATTACATTTATTTCAGCGGTTTTGGCGAATCCTGCATGAACATTACGGCGGTTCTGTACACGCACAACACGAATTATAAGGAGCATGTCAAACTCAAGCATCAGGTTTTGCTCGAGATCATCCGAATCGTGAACCGCGCAGGGACTGGATTTGCATTCCCGACGCGCACGCTTGAGTTGCCGGCAAAGCCTATTAAGGTTGCATTCGATGACGGCCTGGACGATTCGGCGGTGGCAGAACGGGCTGAAGACGAGACGTTGGAAAGCGTTTTGACCCAGGTATTGACTGAGGGTAATCGCGATGAAGAGGCACCGGGCGATGACCAGGAATCCTCTGTCAGCCTGGATGAAAGCCCAGTGGAGACTCTGACAGAAAGCCCGGAGTCTTTGGTCCTGACTGAGGGTTCACTTTCGTCTGCCTCCGAAATTATCGAGGCCGAATCGATGACGGAGCCCGACCCCGTGGAATGTTCGGATGAAATCACTGAAGAAATCACTGAGAATAAGGAAAATAAGGATAGTGAAACTGTCAGTGATTCATAAATCGCAATAGGTGCGGCGTGATTTATATGGGGCGGCACGCCTATTGACATACGGCGTGCCCGCTGCGCTATTGGCATACGCGCAGCGATTGACTCATTGCAATGCCCGTGATGCTGGTGCCGTCCAGTTATTTTCGTATTTGACCATCCCCGTGAACGACGAATTTACGCGTAGTCAATTCTTCGCATCCCATGGGGCCAAATGCATGCAGTTTGCTCGTCGATATGCCGATTTCCGCACCAAGCCCGAGTTCACCTCCGTCGGCAAATCTTGTTGAGGCGTTGATCAGAACGGTTGAACTGTTAATTTCACGTACAAATCTTTCGGCCAGTTCGGTATTCTCGGTGAGGATCGATTCCGTGTGAAGCGATGAATACCTTGAAATATGTTCAATTGCGCCGTCAAGACCGGCAACGCGTCGAACGGCTAAATCGAGCGACAGGTACTCTTTGGGCCAGTCTTCTTCATTTGCTGGAACCATGGAAAACTCGGTACCCAAATCACGCATGAGTTGTTCATCTGCATGGAGTGTCACGCCATTGTCAGCCAAGGGTTTTAGCAACTGACGTTGTGATTCGATGGGAAGGCCTTCGTCTAATAAAAGTGTTTCCATGGCATTGCAGACACCGGGGCGTTGGCATTTGGCATTGAGTAGAATGGGAATGGCTTTGTTGATATCGGCAGTCTTTTCGACAAAAATATGACACACGCCCTTGTAATGCTGAATGACCGGGATCGTGGCATTCTCAGAAACGAAGCGAATCAATCCCTCTCCTCCGCGTGGAATAAGCAGATCCACGGTCTTGTTTTGTTTTATGAGGATCGAGACGGCTTCTCGATCGGTCGTTTCGATGAGCAGAACGGCGTCCCGGGGAAGGCCGCTTGCTTCGAGCGCATCCTGGATGATGTGTGCGATTGAAATGTTCGAATGAAGTGCTTCCTTGCCGCCTTTGAGAATGACGGCATTGGCTGTTTTGAGGCAAAGCGCCGCTGCATCGGATGTGACATTGGGGCGAGCTTCGTAAATAATGGCGATGACGCCAAGGGGAATGCGCATTCGTGCGACTTTAAGGCCGTTTGGACGGATCCGTTCATCTTCGAGTCGACCAATGATTTCAGGCTGTTCAGCAATTTGCTCTATCGAAGATGCCATGAGTTCTATTCTGCTCTCATTGAGTTTCAGTCGATCCAACATGGCAGAAGACAGGCCGGATTCTTTCGCTTCACGCAAATCTATCTCGTTTTGAGCGATGATTTCATCTTTTCGACGACGGATATCGAGCGCGATTGTTTTCAGTGCCTGGATGCGTTGTGAAGATGTGCTCTTGGAAAGAAGTACGGAGGCTTCGTGCGCACGATGGCCGCATTGTTCTATATAGGCTGAGAGTTCTGGCATTTTTACGCTTCCTTGATGGTGTATTTGTCTATTTCTGAGCAGATGATTTCATAGACGAGCGGCAAATGGCTGTCGATGGTTGAACGGCCTGCTTTGTATGCTTTGCCAATCAGACTACTCGATTTCTTTGCCGCATAATCATCGGCAATGCGCCAGAAATGCTTGTCTGCATCTTCCCTGTGCGCTCGGATATAGGTGATAAAAGGAACCGGTTCGGCCGATGGAAGCTTTTGGGAAGCGCGAAAATCATCGTGCATGGATGAAAACTCAGAAATGTAGTCCCGGGTTAAGACTTCGATGATATGTTGAACATATCCAGGGCGAACTGATTTGACGGCGGCGTACGATTTCTTGATAAACATGCCCTTCAGCATGCTCATGGATGATATTTCTTTCTCCATGTGCAAAATGATCGCCCCGACGAATTGTTTGAACGTTTCTGGTGTGTCGGTGATTGTTTTTAGGGGAAGAATTGTTTTCATGTTGTCTCGTATATAAAAGGAAAAAGCCCGGAAAAACCGGGCTTTAACGATAAAACCTAGAAATCAAACCTAGGAATTGCTTTTTACAGCATAGACGATGAGGGCAATCAAAATTAAGAGGATGAGGGTAAAAATCCCATACAGTACTTTAGTTGAAGTTTTCATTCTGGGCTTGAAGAAGTCGGGATCGACGGGAATCTGCTGAGACATGTGACCGCCGAAAAAGTCATTTTCTGCATCATCATGTTCTTCAAAGGCATCGTCTGCGAGATCATCGTCTTCAAACTTTGTCTTTGGCTGTTCGGATTTGTCTGGAGCAGCTTCTTTTCTTACTTCAGCTTCGATTTTTGCTCTGTCTTCAACTTCTTTCTTTTCGTTATCCTCGACGGCTTCTTTATCTTCAGCCTTTTCCTCGACGGCTTCTTTATCTTCAGCCTTTTCCTCGGTGGCTTCTTTATCTTCAGCCTTTTCTTCAGTGGCTTGTTTATCTTCAGCCTTTTCGTCGTCGGCTTCTTTATCTTCAGCCTTTTCTTCAGTGGCTTGTTTTTCTTCAGCCTTATCGTCGGTGGCTTGTTTTTCTTCAGCCTTTTCTTCGGTGGCTTGTTTTTCTTCAGCCTTTTCTTCGGTGGCTTGTTAAGTCGGAGGC
>JAZODZ010000671.1:0-7581 GCA_045597285.1 Myxococcota bacterium | reverse complement strand
TTATCTCCTCTTTCTTATGAATGCCTTTTGGACTCCATGACTCCACGAAGCCCGAATAAAACCTACTTAGTATAAATGCGCTTTCGCGTTTGTCAAGAGTTCACTCTGACACACGTAACCACATCCCCCTACTCTTTCTCGCATGAACACTGCCCATGCCCTCTTTTTAAGCCGTTTCCTCCACCATCTCACGATGATTTGAAGCTACCAAAAAAGCCGCAACTGTTTATCACAAACTGCCACTTTTTGCAATTATTTATTTTATTTTATGCCTTTCCCCTAACTCTTCTTCCCTTTCTCGTTCCTCTGTCGCCACTTCGCATCTTTTTTTTTCGGCTCGCCTATTTACATACGGCGTCCCCGCCGCGCTATTCCATACGCGCGGCACGGCTTTCTTTTCCGCTCGCCTATTCGCATACGGCGAGCGCCGCGCTATTCCATACGCGCGGCTCCCTTTTCGACATCAACGCTTTCCGAGGGCGTATTGCCGCCCGCAATCCTTTCTTTCGTGCCAACCCCTATTTTTTCCTTGCGACTCGCCACCAATTTTTTTGCGGCAATAGCCCGAGGCCGGGCCGTATGAAATAGGCCCGGTACCCCCAACCAAAATTGAGTTTCCATTCAGCCGACGTAAAAAAATGAAAAAAATTTGACCTCCAAGTGTCACAAAATTTTTTTTTTGTCATCATCTTGTGTGTTGCATCAGTGCAGCACTCGTGATCTGGAGGGATTAATGTACACATCTGGCTTCATCTAACGACTTTCGCCGCGACCTTCATATCGTGTGGTCTGCCCCTTCGGTCAGGGAATGCAGTCGCTGTTTCTGGACGCAGATTCATTCGATTGCGGATTGCACATGCCAGCACATTCTGGACATCCATTTTTTACGCACGATAAATGCGGAAAGGGGGTGGTGTGCAAGACCGCACGTTTGTTGGGCTAGGCGGCGGTTGGCGGGCGGGAATGGGAGAGAGGAAACCCAATTCTTTGGGTGCCCATATACTTGCCTCTTTTTCGTCTCTCTCTGCCCCTTTACCTTATGCATTCATTATTTGCTTCGCATCTTTTTTTCGGCACGCCTATTCACATACGGCGTGCCGCCGCGCTATTCCATACGCGCGGCACTGCTTTCTTTTTCGCTTGCCTATTCGCATACGGCGAGCGCCGCGAGGGGCTTAGTTGTGGTTAGAGACAGTTCTTTTTGACTTGCTCGATGTTCTCGCGCAGAGCGGCACAGATATCCATTACGCCATCAATGCCGCTAAACAGATTGCTGTAGTGATTCACGCAGATGTCGCCGTCTTTTGTGTGTAGTTCGTCATTGTCGTTGTCGAGAGCGTCCATAACGGCATACCACCCCTGTCCTGTACGTGGCCTGGTAAGTCGGGCAGGTCGGTGTAGGCTCGAAAAACTTCGTCGTCGTTACCGTAGTTTGGGTCGAGCATCCCCTCCGAAGCGCATGAAATCTTAACACGTACTGCATGATGGTGTCTCGCAGATACGTCGAGTCGTACTTTTGAGCATTCTTCTTGTCAAAAACATCTTCACAAACAACCAAAAAGCGGTCGATTACCGCATCAATTTTGTACAACATAATCTCCTTGCACAGAATTGAGGTCAATTAACAGATGCCCCGAGTTAATGGCATCTCGGAATGAGACGGCCCGGAACCACGAAGAAGCCACAAAAAAAGCCGGTCAAATGACCGGCTCCGTATGAATTCAAAACTTATCAGCTCAGCGTAATCATGCCGAATTTGCCGTCATCCTGTTTGTAAAGGACGCTCGTCGCCTTCGTCTCTTCCGAGATGAACACGAGGACGGGCAGATTTTCGAGTGACATTTTCATCACGGCATCGTCGATGCTCATTTCGACGACTTCGAGTTTTTCGTGCTTGATGATGCGGGAAGCTGCCGTTTCTTCGGCCTTCACTTCCTCGACAGCAGCGACTTCGGGTTTCTCATCGACGGCTTCTTCTTCGACTTCAGGCACTTCCACCACGGCGACATCAAGCAGGCGAACTGAGTTGTGGTTCACCGGTTTGCGAGCGCACAGTTTGCCTTTATAGCGATGAATCTGGCGTTCGAGTTTATCGAGCGCGAGGTCGATCGATTTGTACATATCATCGCTGCTCTCTTCGCATTTGATCGAGACACCCTTATAGGTCAGGTGAAGTTTGGCGATATGGCTCTGTTTTTCAACCGCCAGCGTTATCTGCGCATCGAAATCGTCGCGGATGTGCTTGCGAATTACACGACGGATCTTTTCGTCAGCGTAATCTCTGAGGGGTTCAGAGGAATCCATGTGACGGAAGCTGATATTGATCTGCATCGTTACTCCTTTGTATTTTGCTGTGTCCCGAATGGGGAATGTTAATCCGGCTGCCAAATGCCGCCATAAAAATTCTTTGTGGAATTATAACACGTTCTTTAATACGTAAACTTTTTTTTTTGCCACGCAGCTACCCCGCATAAAGCAACGGTCTGCGCGTTTTTCTGCCTCATCAGCCCTTGCCAGAACCCGGAGGAAGCATCGGCATCATGCCCGGTGCCCATTCGAGTGTCCGCGTCGGGAATGCGAACCCGGTTCCGGCCTCTTCGACGATGTGCATGATTTCGAGCAAAAACCTCTGCCTGTCCTCGATATGACGGGCAAGGCCGCGGTTCACCGTAAACACTGTCACCTGGATGTCCAGGCTCGAATCGCCAAATCCCTTAAAAGCAACGTAATAGTTCGGCGCATATATTTCCTCGGGCTTGATATTCGCGGGATCTTTCACTGCATTCACCGCCAGATGCGCCTTGATTTTTTTCACGATCTCTTCGATTTGATCCGATTTCGTCGAATACAATACGCCAAACCCGCACTCCATTTTTCGGTAATGGCGACGCTCATAATTGTTGATGTTATCCGTCGAAAGAACCTGGTTCGGCAACGTCACGACCGAGTTGTCCCAAGTCCTTATCACGGTCGTCCTCAACCGTATTTCCTCGACTTCGCCCTCGACGCCGTTCACCGAAATCCAGTCCCCGATTTCAAACGGCTTGTCGAAAAACACGACGAATGCGCCAAAAAGATTGGCCAGCGTATCTTTCGATGCCAATGCCAAAGCCGCACCGCCGATCCCGAGTCCCGCGATAAGCGACGATACCTGATACCCCATGCTCTGCATGACGAGCAGTACGCCGATAAAAATCACGAGGAATTTCACGACGCTCGAAATCAAAGGCACGAGCATGTCGTCGAGCTTGCTCTCCGTTTTCTGCGCCCAAAGGCTAAACTGATGCGTCAGACGGTTCGTCACAATGATCGCGTACCAAACGAGGCAAACAACGAGGCCGCTCTGAACGATGTTCGTCAGCACGTCCCTGAACGGCGTTTCCTCGCCAGGCACCTTGCTCAACAGCTTTAACGAAAGTCCGAAAAATGCCAGATAAATCACAAATCTGAGCGGCTTTCGCAGGGATGTCACGACGATTTCAAACATCGAAAGCGAACGCTCAAAATGATCGGCAAACTCTTTTTCTGTCTTTTCATCCTCTGATTTTTCGGCGGTTTGGGATGATTTTGCGCCGCCTTCGTCGGCCACTTTTTTCACCGACTCCGATGCATCTGCATCACCGCTCCCGGACATCTCTTTGGCCGATTTTTCATCTTCAGCGACGGTACTATCAACCGTCACATCCGGCTTTATTTCGTCCTCGTGTTCTTCCGCCCGTTTATCCGCATCCTCGCTATTTACGGGCTTTTGCTCAATGCCATCCGGCCCGTGAATGGCTTCTTCGTGCTCCCTGATGCGCTGCATCCTTCGGCGGCGAAGGCGTACCTGTTCCGATATTTTATCCAGCCAGACCGGCAGTTTACGGACAAAAATGATATCCGCCACACACGCACACAACAGGCACATCGAAACGACCAGGATATCGCGTACAGAAATGCCCCAGACAGTCTCGGTCATTAGCTCGTGAAAATACTGAATCATCGCTGTTCAACCTCACCTATGCATCGACTAATCGACATTTCCTAGCCAGGCATCCAAAATCGGCACCTGTACCGCATTCCATTTGCGAAGCGTCTTTTCCAAAGACCATGCTGCTGGAACTCCCGCTTCGGTTTTGTATTTATACAGGCATAGATAAAGGATTTCCTGTGAACGGCGAAGATTTGGAATGGCTGCCACAGCGACTTGAATCCGCTGCGAATAAGACGCTTTTTGTGTTTCATCCATCGATGCGGTTTCGGCGACGATCTTTTTAACTACGCCATCGAGTGCCGAAGTATTCTTATCGATGTATCGATTGAGCGTGTCGTTCAGCTCTGAGCATAACGTGGAAGAATAAATCTGTTCTTCGCCACCGTAATTGCCGCTCTCATTGGGCTTGCGATTCGCGGACAGCGCCTTGAAGCGGATTTCGTCGTTATTCAGGCGAACCTGCTCATTGTGGAGGATGTTTCTCTCGAGCAGTTTTGCCTTTTCATCAAATGTCAACACAATTTTATACAAATCCGCCTGAAGTTTTATCCAGTTTGAGAGCGCGTCATCATTCACCGGCGCTTCCTGCGGTTCGGATTCCGTGGTCGGCATCGGAACAAAAATCGATTCCTGTGCATGCGCAACGGGGGCGACGATCATCGACAAAACGAAAAAAATACCTGTTATCCTCAAAGCTGTCTGCATATTCATCGATACTTAAAGATTTTGCTCTCAATGACGCCAAAGCCGGGTATCTGAACAGTTGTTACGATCCAACCTACTTGGCGACGTCTAGCCAATATTAATGACAGTACTATTCCCCCTCTCCTTTGGAGAGGGGGGCAGGGGGTGAGGCCAGAAACAATCCCCCACGCCATTACTATTGTCATTACCATTTGAAGTCAATTCATAGTATGAAGGATATCGCGCCACTTTGAATTTTGGCGCATTAAAAATTTTCCCATACCATATCATGGCATGGACTTCTGCGGCTCGTGAAGTGAATCCTTCGCGATGTCGCAGCCAGTATTACCAACACTTTCAGCAAGGCAAACCATGGCACGTTCTCCAAAGTACATCTTCGTCACCGGCGGCGTCATCAGCTCGCTGGGCAAAGGCATTTCCGCAGCCGCAATCGGAGCACTGCTCGAATCGCGCGGGCTTCGCGTGAATTTTCTCAAACTTGATCCCTATATCAACGTCGATCCCGGCACCATGAACCCGCTTCAGCATGGCGAAGTTTATGTCACCGAAGACGGCGCAGAAACCGACATGGATTTGGGACATTACGAGCGCTTTACGCACACACGCACGCGGCAGGTCAACAACTGTACGGCGGGAAGGATTTATTATCGCGTCATTACGAAAGAACGACACGGCGATTACCTCGGCGGCACGGTTCAGGTCATTCCGCACATCACCGATGAAATTCAACTCGTTTTCCAGGAAGCATCACAGAACTGCGATGTCGCGATTATCGAAACCGGCGGCACAGTCGGCGATATCGAGTCGCTGCCTTTTATGGAAGCCATCCGCCAGTTCCGATGCCGTCATAACCGCGGCGACGTCCTCAACATCCACGTCACGCTCGTCCCCTATATCCGCACGGCAGACGAGATGAAGACGAAACCCTCACAGCACAGCGTCGCCGCGCTCCGACAAATCGGTATCCAGCCCGATATCCTTCTTTGCCGCGGCGAACGCGATCTGCCGCTCGATATCCGCAGGAAACTCGCCCTGTTCTGCAATGTCCAGGAAGACTGCATTTTCGGGGCGCGGGATGTCGAAAGCATTTACATGATGCCGACCTATTTCCACAGCCAGAACCTCGACGGCAAGATTTGCGAGCTCCTCAATATCTGGTCAAAAGATCCTTCCCTCGAAGCGTGGGAACACATCTGCGACACGATCCGCAATCCGGCACATGAAGTCAAAATCGCACTCGTGGGAAAATACGTCAAACTGCATGAATCCTACAAAAGCCTCATCGAAGCACTCAATCACGGCGGCTATGCCAATGACTGCAAAGTGCATCTGAACTACATCGACAGCGAAGAACTCGAAAGCATGGATGATGCGGCCATCAAGGAAACACTTGGTTCGATGGACGGCATCCTCGTGCCGGGCGGTTTCGGCGTCCGCGGAACCGAGGGAAAAATCCGGGCAATCGAGTTTGCACGCACGCGCAATATTCCATTCTTCGGAATCTGCCTCGGTATGCAGATGGCCATCGTCGAGTATGCGCGTCATGTCTGCGGCTGGGACGATGCAAATTCCTCGGAATTCGCACCCGAAACCACGCATCCGGTCATTCATCTCATGGCGTCACAGGAAAACGTCGCGGACATGGGCGGAACCATGCGTCTCGGTGCCTATCCCTGTCGCCTTCTCGAGAACTCTCATGCACGGGAAATCTATGGCACGCGCGAGATCAGCGAACGCCATCGCCATCGTTACGAAGTCAACAACGACCTTCGCGACACGCTCGAAAAGGCCGGCCTGCTCTTTTCCGGAACCTCGCCAGACAATTCGCTCGTCGAATTATTCGAGTTGCCGGGACATCCCTGGTATATCGCGACGCAGTTCCATCCCGAGTATCAGTCCAAACCGACTGCCGCCCACCCGCTTTTCGCGAGCTTCATCAAGGCAGCCCTGGATTATCACAAGTAATTAGGTAAAACACTCCCCCCTCTCCTTTGGAGAGGGGGTCAGGGGGTGAGGCCATAATTCTTTCCCAACCCCATCGTTCTGGAATACTTATTGCCCGGCGATAGTTTCCTTCAGAAACCGGGCGTACCCGGTTGCCAACATCTGTGACATAAATCGAAATCGGAACACCATGAAACACTTCATACGATTCACCGCATTATTATTCGTTTTGTGTTCATTTGGTCTGCCTGCATCTGCAGAACCGACTGATGTCACATCGCCGGATTTGCGTCCTGTCAAAGTCAAAGCAGACAGGCCGATGGGGAGAATTCTTATCCAGGCCAATTTCAGTTCGCACCGCATCAAAGTCGATGGCGCTGAATACCCGCCTTACCTCATCGATTACGGCATCGAAGTCACATCCAATGAACTGCACGATGTCGTGGTTTCAAACGCCTCCGGTGCCGAAAAAAAATACCGCCTCAGCGTCAATCCCGGCGAGACCTTAATGCTTTACGTCGATCTGGGCGGCCATAAAAGCGAAACGAAGCCAGCAAATGACAACAAAAAAGACGAAGCTTCGACAGGTTTTCTGACCATTACCGCTGAAAGCGAGGCACAGATATACATCGACGGAAAACTCGTTGCAGCCAAGACACCCTTGAAAAAACATGAAGTTCCGACAGGTTCACACACCGTGCGCGTGTATTTCTTCGAAGCGAGAAAATTCTCAAAGTCGCGTGAAATTTACGTCGGAAAAGGTGCCACCATGAACCTCAACTTCACAAAGGATTAGGCAATACTGCCCATCTCCAATGGAGAGGGGGCAGGGCACGGTGGACGCAAAGTCGTGAGACCACGAAGCCCGTAGGGCTTCACGTTTTGTAGCCCCCGGTTGGCGCGTAGCGCCTACCGGGGGATCGAGGGCATCTAGACACATTTTTAACCCCGTAGGGGTT
>JAZODZ010000670.1:0-3412 GCA_045597285.1 Myxococcota bacterium | reverse complement strand
GAGCATTCCCAGGTTTCGGCAAGCGGCGACATATCGAGCGCTTTGGAAAAATCGTCATTCAGCCTGTTTCCGCCCCAGAGGTAATCTTTCCCGGCTGGCTGCAGGACAAATGGCTTATTTTTCGAGTTTGAACTTGAGCTTGTCATGAACTGAAATCTCCTTCCCTAGCTGAATCTCGATCAGTTTCATCTGGGAATCGGCAATGATGGTGTGGCGGCATCCGGCCTGCATCGTGATGACATCGCCGACATTCACGCACTGTTCCATGCCGTCGACGATTGTCCTGCCCGTGCCCGCGATCACGACCCATATTTCATCGCGTTTCTGATGGCTGTGGTAATTCATGCTGTGGCCGGGGTTCAGCGTCACTTTGATGGCCAGGCTGTCCTGCTCGATATTGATGACCTGGTAGCTTCCCCATGATTTTTCAGCCACCATGACCTGTTGGGCCAGCTTGTCCACGATCGGCTTGATTTGGCACGAGGATTCGCGATCACAGACCAGAATGCCTTCCGGCGATACCGAGATGATGACATCGTGAAGCCCGACTGCCAGCACCGGAAGCGACAATTCGTTGATGATATGGACATTCGTGCATTTTTCTTTAAGGTTGTCGCTCTCGGAAACTTCGTCTGACATGGCTTCGGTGAGCGACATCCAGTTTCCGAGGTCGCGCCATCTGCCGGTGTATTTGAGAACGGCGATGTCCGTTTCATGCTCCGAAACGGCACGGTCAAAACTGATGCCGTTCAGGGATTCGTAATTGAGAAACAAATCGTGGTAATCGGAAAAATCAATCAGCTCCCTGGCTCTTTTCAAAACATAGCCGAGCCTGAAAGCGAACGTGCCGCTGTTCCACAGTGCGCCCTTGGAAATATAGGCTTCCGCATGGCTCAAGGACGGCTTTTCTTCAAATGCAGTGACCGGACTGACTTCATTTGTGTCTGCCGGCTGGATATAGCCGTAAGACTCGTCGGGAAACGCAGGCGGAATACCGATCAGCATGAGGTTGGCGTGCTTGATCTCGATCAGATTTCCCAAGCGGATGACTGTTCTGAAATAATCGTCGTCGGCAAAAGTATCGACCGGACATACCACAACAGTTTCGGATTCATCGACGCCGCAAATGTCGCGGAGATAAAGCGAGGCAAGAACTGTGGCCGGAAATGTATCTTTGCGGCATGGCTCGCACGAAACGCCGATTTCTTTTCCGAGCTGGCTGTAAATTGCCGAAACCTGTTGTCTCGATGTCGCGATGGTGACAAAGACATCCGGGGCCGCTTGTTTTATCTGGCGGTAGACGCGCTGAAGCATGGATTCGCTTGTCCCGGCGGGATCTTTGAAATATTTCAAAAACTGTTTCGAGCGCACTTCGTTGGATAAGGGCCAGAGTCCTTTTCCGGAACCACCAGACAGGAGAATGATTTTCATTTTGGATTAGGGCTCCTATGTGCTGCGACGCCTTATGGGTCAAGAGAAATTGCTATGCCGCCATGCGGCGGTTTACATTTGTATCACACTTTTTGAAAAAATCTGAATTATGTTGCTTTGCTCGTCGAATTTTGGGGTAGGTGTTCGTAACTGTTCAGCCTCTACTTGGGGATGCAATAATTCAAGGGTTTCTTATTATGCGCCAATGTATTAGCCCAATAATCCCGCGTTAATCTGTTTCTTAAAACAGTAGATTATGGCTTCTTTTAAAGTATATATTTTATACAAATGCTCTTTGCCATTTTGAATTTCTACTTCGCCGTGTGAAGCGGGGACATCTTTAAGCGAAATCCAGCATCGGTGTTCGGTGTAATTGTTCTGACCGCAATCCTGGTTCACTTCTTTTGATAATCTGTTACCGCAATCAGGAAGAAGGGCTTTGATTAAATCAAAATCGGCATCAGAGCCAATGTTGAATGCGATTGCACCGTTGTTTGGATCAACTTCGGCATAATTTGAATTTTGCAGTCCCACGGAACTGTTACCATACCGAATGGCCCAGGTTTTAATCTGTGTTCCGTATAATATATCTTTTTGTTCTATGGGTGAAACGACGTAGGATATAAATTTTCCCCAGGGGGCATTGCAGTGTTTTGCCAGATTGTTGTCTCTGCATAAATAGAGAGTATCATTCGACAAACCTGAATTCTTAAGAATTTCGAGTATCAGGTAGGCAATTTCCTGTTCAATGATTGAATATTTGAGCGTTTTGCCCTTGAATTCCTCAATAATGTCTTCAAACTGCGGCATGTTTATAACGAGGTTTTGAGGTGCCTGAGGTTCTACAATAATATCAGCTATTTGAGCCTCATCCAAACAAGAATTATCTGTAGTGATTGGCGATTCGCTGTACGCTTCGTTGTTTGTTAATTTATGTATGACATCTTTAATGGCTTTGTACACGATTGGTTTATATTGCTTTCGCATGGCCTGGCTGAAGATGACAAAACTATTACCGGATTTTTCAATGACATACTTTAAGAATGTGTCATCGATGACTTCTTCGTAATTGTCGTCATTTGGCGTGAGCAGTCTAGTAAGAAATTCATAAATGTTGTCTTGTTCTCTTTTGGCTTTGACCAGGTTTGAAGTATCTTCGTTAAGGTGAGATTTTCCGATGGTGTGAATGAACATCTGAAGCAATTCAATGTCGTTGGAAAGCTTATCGATGGTAGTTCTGAATAATTCATCTGAATTATGATATGCAACGGTATAGACTCGCCATTCGTATCCGTTCGTTAAAATGGCCTTTTTCAGCGAGTCTTCGCCGTGACGAATTAATGTCCGCAAATGCTCAACTGGTTCGCCATCCAGGTTGACATTCAATGCCTTTGCTTCGATATACATGACGTATGCGTTATCCAGTAATATAGCATAATCGACGTATTCGGCATCCTCGGAGTTGGGCTGGACGCAGACTGGATGTTCCATTTCGACTTCGTATGGAGAAAACAGATTATAGCCAAGGTTGACTAGAATGGGGGTTATCAAGGAACCCTTTGTCTGCTGCTCATCATCGGTATCTTGAATCGTTTGCCTTTCATTGCATATAATTTTAATGGCATCCATGAATACGGATATCTCTTTTTCCATTTATGTATGACTCCAAATTTAAAAAGATTATACATCATATAGAAATACGATGCGTGACTGTATAATATTATGAATACTCAAATAGAAATCACTATAAGAGTACCATATTTATTTTATGAAAATTTAGAAAAATAGTCAACGATTTTCGGCATACGTCGGGGAACTGTTCAGATCTCACCCCACCCGTGTTACGGGCTCCCCTCTCCCATTGGGCTGAGGAAGGGACAAAAACTATTAAAATTCGACAGGATACTAAAAAAAACAAATTTAATGGTAAAAATAATGACTAAGAGTGAATTTTTGAATTATTGAGACGTTTGTTGGTTGC
>JAZODZ010000669.1:0-19143 GCA_045597285.1 Myxococcota bacterium | reverse complement strand
AATATCCCAATCCTTGAGTGGCGTGCCGACGGCCTCGATTTTGGCTTTGATGGAGCGTTCTATGGGGGAGAGGATTGCCCAGGATGGGCCGTCCGGATCGGTATAGGCGGCAGGGCCGCCGTTGTGCTGTATAAAATAGCCCATATTGTTGACGCCTTCCTGCTTCATGATGCACGTATGGGTTTTCGCTTCATTGCTGGCTTTTTGCAAAACGAGGATGTTGACGTCGACGGTTGCAGATTCAAACAGCTTGATACCGGAGAAATCGACGAGCAATCTGGGATTGGTCTGGGTCGCAAAGTAACTGCGGATTTTCTGGCCGTACCCTGCACGCATCCATTTGTTGGATGACAGAATACCTGCATAACCATTGGGTTTGAGCAGCTGCATGGCCTGTTCGTAAAACAGGCAGTAAATATCGCCTGATGAATCGTAGGTGTTCTGGTGCGTGTAATACATCAGATTGTTGACGGTATTCATGCTTTGCAACTGGATGTATGGGGGATTGGCGATGATGCAGTCAAAACCGCCATTTTTGAAAACTTGCGGGAATTCGAGGTGCCAGTGGAAAATATGGTGTTTCTGAACGAGCTCATTGACAATGCTTTTAAACCGCGGTTCGAGGAGGTTTTGTGGATTTTTCTTTATCAACTCGAATTGCTTATAGGTTGGCGCAATATCTTTATTCGTCGCTGTTTTAGGCCACAAAAATGCCGAACTCCATATATCGCCGAGAAGTCGAGGCGAGGTATAGGAAGGCTCGGATTTGTAGGAATACCAACGTTTTGCCTTATCGTTGACATCTTCGAGCGTGTCATCCGACAATTCATCGATGCGCTGCACTTCATCGGCGATATTGCCCACAGAGAAGACACTATTATGCGAGTTGAATAAAACTCCCTGTCTGTCCAATTGGCCTTCTCTTTCGGTTTTATTTCGCTTCTTGAGTTCATTACAAATCTTCTTATCCTCTCCTTTCATGAATTCCCAGGCTTCATCGGGAATGCCGCCATCGACAAGAGGCTGTGTTGCCCCCGAAAGCGAGTTGCCGCACTGGATATGGGAATCGAGGAAAGTGAGCGGCTGTCCCGGTTTGACAGCTTCCATCCATAGCGCGACACGGCACAGTTCGACGGCCATCGGGTTGATATCGACGCCATAGATGCATTTTCCAATGACTTCGCGAATCGCGGTACGAAAATCTTCCGCACTTGGGGCTCCGCTCGTGCGCAAACGGGCGATTTCATTGGCAAGTTTACGAGCAGCCGCGAGTAAAAAGTGCCCGCTACCGCAAGCCGGATCACAGATAGTCAATTTAAGCAGAGCCTTATCGGGGTCAGACAGGTTTCGTGCAAGTGTGCGCTCGATAATCGGCGTCAGCGCATTATCAATGATGACTTTGACGAGCGCTGGCGGTGTATAGTAACTACCGGTTATTTTGCGTTCATTGCCAGTATTATCGTTGGCAAAAGCAAAAGTGTAACCGTCATCAGTCACAACCGGCACGACTTCAAGCAATCCCTCATACACGCTGCCGAGTTCTTCCGTCCCATAATCTCGCCAATTAATTCTGGCGAGTTGTGTGCCTTCCTGCATCCACATCAACGGATAGATGGCACTGAGCAGATCGACGTTGTAGAGTTTGCTGTCGATGAGATCGGCGCATTGTTCACAGGCAAACAAACCGCCCAATGCGGGCAGGGCAAGTTTAGGCTGTCCGAATTCCAACCCTTTAAACACAATCCTTACGATTTCATATAAATCCGTATGCCTGTCCCTCGCCAATCTTCGCGCCGAGCGCTCGCGCAAAAACTGCATACTGTAGGCTTTTTCGTACAAATCTTTGGCGGATTTACTGCACTTTGGCGGATGCAAGACTTCGCGTTCTTCGGCAGTAATCAGGAATATGATTCGATAGACAAATCGCAACAGCTGATTGTAATAATCTTGAGCAGAAAGACTTGCGTTGCTCAATTTCTCCCGCAACTTCGCATTCGAGGGTACATTTAGAAATGCCTGTCCAAGTATTTTTACGGCATTTTCGACACCTATGCGAAGATTCTCGCGAACACGCGATCCTTCTCTCTGCCCCTCTGTTCTCCAATATTCCAGCGGGCAATCCGTCACCATGTCGCCCGATTTACCAAACCGCGTTTCATGAAGTAGCAGCCATGCGATATTAAACTCGGCATATTTGTCAGTATTAAAAATATGTTCAAAATCGATCTCGATAAAGGCCGGTCTCGTCAAACTGAGGTTATCTCTGGCGATGCGCAAAACTTTGCCATTTGTAACGATCCCCCATAAAGCCGGTTCTTTGGTATTCAGATATTCCTGTAACAATGAAAACGGACTGCGATTTCTATGTCCATCGCCATATTCAGGATAGGATTTGTCCAAATCCTGACATCCCGTTGCAAACACAATGGGAATGCGGTCGTTCTGCGCAAACCAATGGACAGGATAGACTTCGGCATCCAAATCCACGGCAGTTGCGCGGTTGCATTCAATACTCTCAAACCCGAAACACCGTTTCAGCATTAACGGAAAGTAGCTTTCAATCGCTTCAGCATCCTGAACAGAAAGATAATATTTCTTCCATATTTGTGCGGCAATTTTATAATATCGAACGACTTCCTCGCGCAAAGTCAAGCCTTTATCGATGAGATAATCATCTTCTGTTTGATAGGATGCCTTATTCTGGGCAATTTTAATCAACTGTTCGGGAGAAATAATACTTCCTTCAATAGAAATATCTTCAAGCATCAAAAGCCGCTGATTCTTTTTTGTTCTGCGTATAGACATGGCAATTTCCCCCGTTTAGTTTTTCGGCATCATGACAAACACGCCGATGATATCCACTGGTAAGAGCGGCTGAACTTTATAAGAAATACGCGATGTAAAACGAGTGTTCGACATTTCGCGCACGTGCTTGTGATCCTCGAGCAGAATATCGGCGCGTTTTCTGGCATAGTCATCGATATCGGCTTTATGCTCTTCAACAAACTTCAATGCTTCTTCAATTTTTCGGTTGCGTACATGTGGCAAAAGGTCTTCGATAGCATTCTTTTGCAATTGTTGTATGACATCCAAACCGTCGATGAGTGTTTTTTTACCAATCCATGCAAGCGAGATGGCTTCTTCAACGATGAGTGTACTGGAATCTTTAGGTTTTTGTATCGTGAGTTGATGGCGGCATCTGGCAAGTACGACCGTGACCATTTTATCGATCCCGTCGGCGACCCATGCTCCCACACGACCGAGTGCAACGGCATCCGGTATATTCATATCCGTGTGGCTCAACGAATGCTCCAACATGGATTCGGCCAAAACAGAAACGAGTGGATGACTTCGACGGATGGGCAGGGCCTTGGCATGGGCGGGAAAATCAAAGTCGATTGCAACGCTCGAACCACGAATGCCCTCTGCCTCGAGGCGTTCCGCGATTTCCAAAGGCATGGCCGATAGCGGACACTGATAGAGTTTTGCTTGTATAGATTTGGGCGTGCAATTCAGATACGTCATTGCGCGTTTAGTAAAGCGTTCAACATCTTCTTGTGTTCCCAATGCAGCAAGCGATTTATTGAATTCGGGCAATACTTCGGCGGGCTTGATCATGCGTTGCGCGAAGATTGTTTTATTCTTTTTGGCATTTTGATAGGCATCTTTCCAGTTTTGCTCAAATTCGTCTGCCTTTTTTGCAAACTCAAAGACCATCTGTTTTGCCTGACTGGAACCGCCACGTTTAATCAAGACGGCCTGCATCAACGTATTCGCGAGGCTTTCTGTATTTCCGGGCACGGGTACCGGAACGCCAAGCTCGCGCTGAATTTCTTTTGCCTTTCGCAGAATGACATCCAAAACGGCACCATCGACCGGATTGTTTTCGCCATATATCATCATGGCGCGAACCAAATGATCCGGCTGTCCAAATCTATCGACGCGGCCTTCGCGTTGTTCATGTCGTGTCGGATTCCAGGAAAGGTCGTAATGGATTACAGCATTAAAACAATTCTGCAGGTTAATACCTTCAGAAAGACAATCCGTTGCGACTAAAATCGGCGTTTTTCCCTCTTTGTATTCAAATTCCAAAGTTTCTATCATTGTTCGACGGTCTTCTGGTGCCATCAAACCGGTCACACAATATATATTAACATTTTTCACTTTCATATTTTGCAGTCGTTCGGTGAGATATTGTGCGGTTGCGATGTATCTGCAAAAAACGACAGGTCTGAATCCGTCTTCCAATAATTTTTTTAGCTGTGACTGCAAACACTTGAATTTTGTATCATCCGTCCCTTTTGTAAGTTCCTTTGCTTTATCTATAAGTTTTGACAGACGATTATCATTGACAATTTCGGGTTCCAAATCGTCGATAGCAGCGATTTCGGGTTCTTTGTCCATAACTCTGTTTTCAAATTCATCAAAATCAGTCTCTGTTTCGGACAAATCTCCCATATTCGATGTGGCGTCAGTCGTCTTACGCGCTTGTAATGCGCTCAAAGCCGCGGCAGGACTGGAAGAGGCACATCGAAGCAGTGCCAGAGTTCCAAAGAAACAGCGTCGTTTCTTTGCTTCATCATTTCCAGCCTCTGATACAATGTTTGTACAATAATCCAATATATCATCAAAAAACTTTTGATATTCCCCTTTTAATCGATATGTCACATCGGCGGTTTCGCGCTTTGGAAAAATGGCATTATCCTTCCATTCGTCGATATCGACGCGTCTTCTTTGTACAAAATGATGTAACAAGACTTCGTTGCGAAGTTTCTGTCTTTCGGCCTCGTCCATGTCCTGCATCTGACCAAATTCCGGCTTGAGCAAAGCCAGCAAATGATAGAAAGCATTGACATCGCCACTGTGTGGTGTAGCAGTCAATAACAATAAATGACGTTCCTGGTCTTCGCTCAGTCGTTTTAGCAATGCATATCTCTGATGTCGGCCAGAACCATGTATGGTGCATGTATGCGCTTCATCGACAATGACGAATTTGGGGCACGCCATGACAAACTCTTCGCGGCGTTTATCCGTTTTTATATAATCCAAACTTACAACTGTGTGCGGATAAGTTTTAAACAAACTCTCGCCAGATGGCAAACCGCGCTCCAACTTTCGCGCACTCACGTCCGTCACGGCAATGGGGCGCAAATGAAAGCGATTTTCCAATTCATCACACCATTGTTCAACGAGATGAGGCGGGCACAACACACTGAACGAGGAAACATCTCCGCGGTCGATGAGTTCGCGCAAAATGAGCGCCGCTTCAATCGTTTTGCCAATTCCAACGTCATCTGCGATGAGCAGTCGCACGGGATCAATTTTTAAAGCCATCAGCAATGGCACGAGCTGATAAGCGCGTGGTTCCACGGCAATCTGCCCGAAACTTCTAAAGGGCCCAGCCCCGCGGCGAAGCGAGAGCGTCAGCGCGTCGCGCAACAAAACGGCGTTTTCATGACCGCCAATTTGTTCGTGTTTCGGCGGCGCAAACGTTGCGGGTTCCACCGGCTCAAGTTCAAGGGGCACATAAATCGCCATTTCGTCTTCATCCGAACCCGAAACAGGCCGGCATCGCAACATTTCGTCGGTGCTGTCAGACAGCACAATCCACTCGCGCCCTCGCGCTCTCACGATACTTCCAGGTGAAAAAACGAACGCCATAAAACCTCCGCACGATTTGCCGCACAATAATCACGACTACCTAGCATATCACATATTCTGCATAAAAACATGCCATTTTATCAAGCAGAAAATTATGTGTGTGGGCGTCTGCTATGGCACGGCCATACGCAGACGTGGCGCGGCTATTTCGCCTCTGGCTCAATACGCCGCGCCATCATAAATTGTGTGCCGTATTGAGCTCAATAATTCGCAAATTAAACATATTATGATAGAATAGCAACCATCGCGGGCGCTTTTGCCCGAGTGGATTTGGAGTGAACAATGGCAATGAATGAAGTAAACTCACTTGATATTTTTGCTCTTCGCGAACATCTGGCCTCACAATACCGCACGTTTGCAACTTCTTTTACCACGATTCTTGCTGACGATATTAAAACCCAAATCAATCAAATCTATGATAATGATCTTTACTGGCCTACACCGCTCATACAAATTAACCCAAATTATAAGAAAGCAGACGCGACAATAGAACAACTTGTGCAACAAAACCTGCTTGAACCTGAAATTGCAGAAATATTTTGTGACGATAACAATGTCCCGCTCCGATTATATGAACACCAGGTTGAGTCACTCGGTCATGCCAACAGGCGAGAAAGTTATGTCGTAACAACAGGAACCGGTTCCGGCAAATCACTTTGCTTCTTTATACCAATTGTAAATACAATTATTCGCGAAAAGAAATTGGATAATACGCCTCGAACGCGTGCCATTATTATCTATCCGATGAATGCGCTCGCCAATAGCCAGAAAGAAGAAATCGGTAAATTCTTACAAAAGTATTATAATAAGAATCACGAAGAAATCATTACGGTTGAGCGATTCACTGGTCAGGATTCAGAAGCTGACAGACAGCGCATTGCGGATAATCCGCCAGATATCCTATTGACTAACTTCATGATGCTGGAACTCTTAATGACGCGCCAGGGCGATGTCGACAAGGCAGTGATCGACCATTGCAATGGCTTGCAATTTCTTGTTCTCGACGAGTTACACACATATCGAGGGCGGCAGGGCGCCGACGTTGCCATGCTCGTGCGCCGCGTGCGAGAACGATTGAACACGAATGATATCATTTGTATCGGAACATCCGCCACGATGGCCAGCGAGGGTACTGCCAAAGAAAAGAGTGAAACGGTTGCACGCGTAGCGGCGAGACTGTTTGCACTAGACGTACAAAAGATGAATGAATCGAATGTCGTCGATGAAACGCTCATGCCCAAAACGAATACGATGCGCCGATTAGATTCGCAATTATATCAATGTATCGGTGAATATATTGATAAATGGGATGAAACGCACTTGTCCGATATGGATGACGCCCATTTATTCGACAATCCGCTCGCGATTTGGGTAGAAACAAAGCTGGGGCTTGAATTTATAAATGATGACGGAGGCCAGTGGGTTCGTGCCAAGCCGATTAAGCTGACTGAGGCCGCGCAATGCCTTGCCAAAGATACTGGCCGTTCATTGGAACTTTGTAAAACTGTATTAAAATCCTTTTTACTGTGCACAAGCCTGCCAGAAAACCAGCGTTCTGAGCGTGGTGGCACAAAAGCATTTTTTGCCTTTAAGCTGCACCAATTCTTTTCGGGGCTCGGCGGTGCTTATGCCACACTCGAAAAGCCTGGAATCCGCCGGATTACCAATGACGAACAATTATATATTAAATCCGATGATACTGACGTCACTGCTCGACTATATCCGATATACTTTTGCCGCCATTGCGGGCACGAATATTATTGCGTTTGGAAAATTGACAGCTTTGAAGGAACGCAGTTTTTGCCACGACATATCGACGAAACGCTCACAGAAGAAGGTGAAGAAGAAATCCTCGATGGGCGACGCGTTCCCGGCTTCATTTCGGTTATTCCCGATGGCGATGAAGAATTCGAGTTCACTGGCGTCGATACGGATTATCCCGATGAATTCCACGACAGAAACGGCAAGCTTACGGCTGCCATTAAAAAGCGCCTGGTGACTAAATATTGTGTCAATCCAATGGGTAAACATGAGCAGGAACATGGCATGCATGTTTGGTTCATGCCGGGAAACTTTGCATTCTGTCTTCGCTGCAAAGAAGTTTCTTCTTCCCGAGCTCGCGATCGCAACAAACTCGCCTCTCTTTCGGCAGATGGCCGAAGCTCGGCGACGACTGTCATCGTGGAAAGTACCATCAATTATCTCAATGAGCACCGTGCCGGTAATAAATACAGCCGCAAAATGCTCGGATTTACTGACAACCGTCAGGATGCTGCACTTCAGGCAGGCCATTTTAATGATTTTATATTTGTCGCCTTACTGAGGTCTGGCTTTTTAAAAGCATTGCGAGAACATGGCGCAATTGCGGGAACTGAAATCGGACGGGAAGTTGTTCGCGCTCTCGGATTCGATACAGACTTTTCACAATGGTACAATCACGATGTCCTGAAAGGACTTGCTCGTAAAGAAAATCTCGAAGCCCTTTGTAATTTGATGACATATCGTCTGTGGTGCGATCAGATAAAAGGATGGCGTTATACGCATCCCAGCCTTGAACAGCTAGGTTTAATCGAAATTGATTACCCCGGTTTGGATGATTTGTGCGAGGATGAAGAAGAGTTCTTGAATACGCCGATTCTGAACGGTCTTTCCCCTGCTTTGCGAAAACTATTATTCGGCGACTTGTTCGACTGGATGCGGCGTGGTCTTGCCATCGACAGCGATGTGTTCGATATATCTCGATTAAGTGATAAGACAGTGAACTTCTGTATGCCCTGGGGATTCGACAGAGAAGAGAAAAGAATTGCAATTAACAATTCTGCTGCGGTTACACCGTCCTGTTTTTCATCCAAAACACAGAGCAGTAGGAAAAGTGCACGAGACGAATCCTTACTTCTGCGTTTGTCAACGCGCAGTGCCTTTAATAAGTTCTTTAGATATTGTCATGCCAAAAGGCGTCAACCAACTCAAGATATTAAAGATATATATGTTCAAACGATTCGCAGTATCAAATCGCTCAAAGAAAAAGAGTTTACGCTTTTAATCGATGAGATGTTTCGCGCTGCGCATAACTATGGATTTGTGACTCCCGTTGTCACGGCATTGGATATAAGCGGCTATCGGCTTTCTCCTTTGGCAATTCGATTTGTATCAAAGCCAGAATTATCATCTTGTTCTTCAAAAGATTCAAAAACGGATTTATCCAAAAACAGTTTCTTTATCTCGCTTTATGACAATTTTATCGAGATGCTTGCAAGTAATCCCGAATCTGTTTTTGGCCTTCATGCCCATGAACATACAGCCCAGGTCGACTCGAAACGCCGTGAATTGAGAGAGCATTGTTTTCGATATAATGAAAACGATCAAAAAACGCTGAGGGAAGAATGGACGCCCGAAGTGTTGCAATTAAACGGTGAAAACAGCCGCAGCAACCGCTTTTTGCCTGTTCTGTTCTGCTCTCCCACGATGGAACTCGGCATCGATATCGCCGCATTGAATACGGTGTATATGCGCAATATTCCGCCAACTCCGGCAAATTATGCGCAGCGAAGCGGGCGAGCAGGACGAAGTGGACAGCCAGCCCTTGTCGTCACCTATTGTACGGCGCAAAGCCCGCATGATCAGTATTATTTTGAAGATCAAAAAGCGATGGTGCATGGCGTGGTTAAAGCGCCTATGCTCGAACTGGCAAACCGCGAATTGATCACGAGCCATTTACAGGCAGTCTGGCTGTCGTGTAGTGGCGCAAATCTGCCATCATCGATTGCTGAATTGCTGGAGAAGGGTGATACTGAGCATCTGCCAATCAAACAGGAATATGCCGATCTGCTGACAAATCCTCAGGTTGCCGTTCTTGCTATACCGCGAATGAAGCGCATTTTGTCCGAATTGGAAGATAGGGGCGTACTAAACGACAGGATACATTGGTATAAGGGAAAAGACGCATTTTCAGAAAGCGTTGCATCATCTGCTTATGCGGAATTCAACAAGTCCATTAACCGATGGCGTGATTTGTTTAAAGCAGCAGAACGCCAGCGCGCGGAAGCCGATCGCATAGTTGCCAATCATAGCATTCGTTCTGAAGCCGAAACCACCGCGGCCGTAAATACCCGTTTTTATGCTGAACAGCAGCTCAAACTGTTAAAAGCTACAAATCTCGACCAGAACAGCGATTTCTATACATATCGCTATTTGGCAACTGAAGGTTTTTTACCGGGCTATAATTTCCCGCGTCTTCCCTTGATGGCACACATTCCCGGCGGGAAGGGTGGGCGCAATTCGTATTTACAGCGCCCGCGTTTTCTTGCATTGGCCGAATTTGGACCACGCAGCCTTATATATCATGAAGGGCGAGCTTACCGCGTGACGAAGGCCATATTAAATGTCGAAGAAAAACGCCTGGAATCGCCAAATCAATTAAGCGTCAAAAAAGTGCGCATTTGTAACAATTGCGGAGCCGCGCACTGGGATGATTCGGTTTCTGTTTGTATTGCCTGTGGTACATCTTTGGATAATGCCGATATCATCACCAATACCTATCGCATTGAGAATGTTTCAACTCAGTCAGCAGAACGCATTACGTCAAACGATGAAGAACGACGCAGACAAGGTTTTGACCTCCAAACCATCTTTGAATGGGCAGAACGCGACGGAAAACTCGACTATCAAACGTATTACCTCAAGAGCAGCCTCAATGGCGAAGTGATTGCAGAATTATATTATGGCGCAGGCACGACGATTACGCGGTTAAACAAGGGCCTGAAACGCCGAAAAAATCAAAGCCTGAATGGATTTAAAATCAACCCGTCCAATGGCGACTGGTCTGAACCTAAAACTGGCAATACGGAATCCAAAACCGTGGATAAGGCCGTCATGCAGACGATAGTTCCCATGGTGCAGGATCAAAAAAATGCGCTGTTGCTTCGATTTACCAAGACTTTGTCTCGCGATGCCTTGATCACGATTCAATATGCGTTGTTACGGGGCATTGAAAGCATTTTTCAGATTGAAGAAAGCGAACTTCTGGCTGAACCGATGCCCAATCGCGATGATCCCAAAGCTATTTTATTTTATGAAGCCACAGAGGGCGGTGCTGGCGTACTCAACAGACTCATTACAGAACCGGGGCTGTTTGTAGATATAGCCAGAAAAGCACTGGATCGAATGCATTATATCGTCCCCGAAAATATATCATCACCGAACGAGCTGAAAGATAAACAATCAAACCAATCGACGCATTGCATTGCAGGGTGCTATCGATGTTTGCTGTCATATTATAATCAGCCGGATCATGAGCATATCGACAGGCGTAATCAGGATGTATTAAACCTGTTATTGGAATTATTGTTTCTACAAAACTTCGAACAGAATCTATTGAATGAATCCTCGGCTTCGGTGCAAAATGATGTCTATTTCAACGATGAATGCGATTCATTATTGAAATCCATTCTTGCGGCAGGCATTAAATGCCCGGACAGTGTCACACTTGCCAATGGAACAGTGCTACCTTTCGTATGGAAATCTGATTTTGTTTTATTGAATTATCCCGTGGTTTCTGAGGATGAAATCGAGCCATTTGAAGATAAAGGCTATACAATCATAGATTATACCGATGATATGGCCGATTTGCTGTCACAGTTGAATCGTGCGATCAAAAAATAAAGCCTGTGCGTATTCGCCGCAGGCGAATAGCACAGGCCACCGCGAGCCGTATGCGCAAGGCGCATAGGCTCGCCACATCAATATAAAACGCCGAAATTACAGTTCCGTGATGGAATGGCCGAGCATTTCGGACGGATCCTGGAGGTCATTGAGCGGGAACGGGAACGGGATGGACTCGACGAGTTCCTGTTTCGGATTCTCGTATTTGATGTGGTAAAGCACCGGAATGGGATCGCCGATCTGGCATGTTCTCTTGGGATCCTGATGGATGATGACTTCGTGGATGAGGTCGTTCGGGTTGGAATCGTCGGGCGGATTGAACTTATAACGAACCTTGAACGTCGGGATGCCGTGATAGCCGCACTGGACGAGATTTCGGTCTTGCAAAAGAACTTCGACTTTTTCCGGGCGCGTCGGGACGTATTCGACGGCGATGACGGTCGCAATTGCCTTGCAGCCGTTTTTGACCAGTTCCTGGATGGAGTTGGATGCCTTTGTCATTGGGGACGTGGCCGCATCTTCGCTTTCCGATGGCAGCGTGCCCGCGGTTTTCTTGCCTCCCATTTTCTTCATGGCGAATACGCCGCCGCCGATGGCACTGCAAACGACGAGCGAAATGATGCCGGCGATGACGCTGTAATAGAAGCAGAACCACACGATGGCTATCATCAGAACTGCCGTGCAGAGGATGCTGAAAAGTTTGCCGGTCGGCTTGTTGGCTTCTTCGGAACGCTCGGAAAAGAGCTGGTTCGTCGATAATTTTTCGGGATGAATGAGGATGGGGTTGAGGCACGCCGGGAGTTCACGCGGCGTTTCTTCCGGAAGGCGCTGCCAGATTTCGATGTTGCCGGCCACCGAAATGCCTTCGACATCTTCGAGAAGCGTGTTGAGGCGCTGCTTGTTGAGGAAGCTGATCGGTGCGAAATTCTTGAGGTCCAGCTTGTAATCGTTTTTCTTGAACGATTTGAAACGTTTGCGCAATTCGTCGTAATTGCAAAGGCGGTTTTCGACGTTTGGCTCGAGCATGCTTCGAAGCGTCTGCTGGACGGCCTGCGGCATGTTCTGCATGTGCGGCTCGAAAACGAGGTGGAAGTCCTTGACCGCCATGTCGCCGGGGGCGATGCCCGTGATCAGGTTAACGGCGAGTGCACCGAGCGCGTAGATATCACTGGCAGGGGTGGGTTTGCCCATGAGCTGCTCGGGCGGCATGTAACCGTAAGTGCCCGCGACGGTCGAACCGCCGTGCTGAACCTGCGGGTTTGCGACGGCACCGAAGTCGATCAGATAAGCGTCGAAGGCATCGCCGCCTCTCGATTTGAGAATGATGTTGGACGGCTTGATGTCGCGGTGGATGACCGGCGGGTTATGCGTATGCAGCTGCTGCAGGAGATCGACGAGCTGAATGATCAGGTCGTAAATGCGGTTGATGCTGATTCGATAGCCTGACGCCAGCATGTCACTGACGGAACGCCCGTTGATGTATTCCTGGACGAGATAGGCTGCCGGGCGAGCGCTCGTCAGATCCTCGATGGCCTCGTAAAACTTCGCGACGCCATCCATGTCTAACGAAGAAAGCACCGCCACTTCTCGCTGAAACAGTTCATAGTCCTTCCAGTTCGTGACCGAATCGATGTTGAGTACCTTGATGGCGACATCCATGCCGTCGGAAATGCGTTTGGCGTGATAGACGTGCCCCTGGGTGCCGTGACCGATTTCGCGGATGTAATTGTACTTCCCGCTCAATACTTCCGGCGTCAGGAGGCGCTTTTCTTCCTTTGGTGCTTCGGCATCTTTGGCTTGTGAAGCCGCTTCGGCTTGTGAAGCCTCTTTGGCCGCTTTGGCCTCAGCCTCTTTGGGATCGGCTTCATTCGATACGTATGCCTGGTATCCGTCAGACTGTTGGTTCATTTCTGACTTCCAGTCCTGTTTTTTGCTTTTATTGCTCATAATATCTCGCCACTTAAAAAGGGATTCGTTTAGTGCATTTTTTGGAAAGATGCATCAAATAGGGATCCGACGATGTACGGAATGCTGCTGCGATTATTTCATCAGCATGACCTGGGGTTTCTTTTCCTTCGCCTTGAGGTCGATGCTGAGCAGGACGTTATAGCGTGGATTGCTAGGGTTGTAGCTGACGGTGCAGGGCAGCGGGAAATCCTGCGGCGTGAGGTTCTGGAAGACGGCATCCATGCATTTGACGGGGTACAGCCCGCTCGTGAAGACGTCTTTCTTGGTAAAGAACCCGACTTTTGCCGTGAATGTATATTCGTAGCAGACGTGGATTCGATAGGTTCGTGCGTAAACGGTTCCCTGTGTCGTGACCCAGTGGCTGTCGCGGCGGAATTTGGCCTTGAGCTGATTGAAGGCTTCCTTGTCCTGTTCCGTCATTTCGCCGTCGGATTTCTGCACGTCATCCGGGTCTTCGCCGTTGGCAACGCGGTCGAGTTTAAGAATCAGCTCGTCGGCATCGTCCATACGATGGGCCGCTTCGGGCGTCAAAAGCTGGCCGATGAGCTTGATCATATATTCGGACGTTTCGGGCGCGTATTTCTTGATGGTTTCTTCGTGTTTGAGCCGGAACACGTCGGCTTCGATTTCGTATGGCGGCTTGCCCGTCAGCATGTGGAGCGCGGTGGCGCCGAGCGAGTAGAGGTCGGATGCCGTGGTGCATTCGCCGACCATCTGTTCCGGAGCCATGTAGCCGTAGGTACCGGCAACCGTGGAACCGCCCGACTTTTTCTGCGGATTGGCCACGGCACCGAAGTCAATCAGGTATGCCTGCCCCATGAGGCCGCGCTCGGGAATCGAACACAAAATGTTGGAAGGCTTGATATCGCGGTGGACAATCGGCGGCACGTACTGTTTGTGGAGCGCCGAGAGAATGACGGCGACCTGGCGAATCAGTTTAATCGTCTCTTTTTCGGTAAAAACTCTGCCCGCTTCGAGCGGGTCGAGAATCGACGGGGCGTCGACGAACTGCTGCACGATGTAGCATTCACCGCCGAGATTTTCCGACACGATGCTCTTGTAAAAGACCGGCACGCCTTCGATCTGAACGCTCGCGAGAACTTCAGCCTCGCGTTGGAAAAGCTCGAAACTCTTCAGGTTTTCGCTTTGCGACAGCTTCAGTGATTTGATGGCGAGTTTCTCACCCGTATTGATATTGATGGCAAGCCATGTCTTGCCGTTGGCACCTTCACCGAGGAGTTTGATGTAACGATACTCTTTCGCCAGTATTTCGGGCGTTTCAATCGGTTGATTCTCAGCGGATTCAGTTGCCTTGGCTTCATTGGCTTCGGCTGCCTTGGTTTCAGCGGCTTCTGCAGCCTGTTTTTCAGCGGCCTGGTTTTCAGCGGATTCAGTCGCCTGGTTTTCAACAGTTTCTGAAGATTCACTCATGTTCGTGACCTGAAATATAGAGATAACAATGGATTCTGTTGTCGCAAACGGGAATGAAACCCGTGATTGCTTTTCCCACAAATGCCTGTTTATACATGAGAATGATGTTTTTCGTTACAAAAAAAGCATGGCATGCGTTGCGGTATTCGCGATTCGGCAGTTAAATTTGGTTCGGGTTTTATGTTCGGCACGCCTATTGACATACGGCGTGCCCGCCGCGCTATTGCATACGCGCGGCGCACTTTTTGGGGAAGAACCGCGTCACTGTTCAACCTCCTGCCTACTGCCTTATTTCGACAACATAATTCAGAAACGCCATTCGGAGTCTGAAAAGCTACCGCATGGTTGTAAAAAATCAAAAATGGTTATTGCGCACAGGGCCTTGAATTTCGTAAATTAAGGCAGTTTAATTTCATGGCATTTTCGTCATGAGTCGCTCTACAAAGGAAGTAAACATGAAAATTAAGATGATTCAGCCCCTGAACCTTGGCAAATTCAACCACGAAGAAGTCTTGGAATTTAGCCAGAAGATTTGTCACACACTGGACGGTGTTCACTCTGATACCGCCAAAAAAGGCGGCAAAGTTTTTGCCGATGCAGTGGCAGCATTTGCCAAAAAACTCGAAGAATCACCTGAGATCGTCTCACTCGAAGTACAGGCGAATGACGCCAATGTCGACCAGGCATGGCGCGGCATGAATGCCGAACTTGAAAACCATCTGGAACATCCGAATTCGAAAATCCGCAATGCTGCCGCTACCGTTTACGAAGTGTGGAGCAAACATGAGGATCCAACCGAACTTCCTTATGAAGAAGAATACAACCGCCTCAAATCACTGATTCTGGTCATTTCAAAACTCCCGCTCAGCGTGTTGAAAGATGCCGGCGTCGACGAATGGTTCGAAGCACTCAAAGAACGCCACAGCCTGTTCATGTCGATTTGGGGTGAGAAAACCGCCACGGATTCCCAACGTCTTGCAAATCAGGTCAAAACAGCTCGCGCTTCCCTTGAACAAAGCTATGCGGAATTCGTTGCCTTTATGGATGGTTGGGCGAAATACGCGGAATTCGACGAGAAGTTCAATGAAATCGATGACGAAGTTGCCCGTGTCATCGACCACATCAATGCAGTCGTCGCTGAATACAGTGACATTCTGGTCGAGCGCCGAAAGAATGTTTCCAAGTGCATCGAAGACATCCTGAACGGCCTCATCTAACAGGCTTTGGGCGCTGCAATTCGCAGCGCCTTTTTTGTTGGGGACAAAATTCCTCACCCAGCCCCTTCCTACAAACCCATTCACCCTGCTTTTCGCAGTTTCATCGCCCCATTGCGCTTGAAAATGCGAATAATTCACAAGTTTTCATCAAATAAATAGACGGGATTTAAATTTGCATATAGAATAGCTTGGGTTTTAGTGTTTTTTTGAGTTCCTGAAATTGAAAGGGAGTCGCTATGGCAAACGTCACATTTTTCAGTATCCTGGCAGATTTATCAGTCGCTTCGCACCAGCATGTTCTTCCCCCGAATGACAGCTGGAAAGCCCCCCAGCAAGAGGGCGATGACGCCAAACAAAACTACATTGATGGTGTCGGCAAAAGCAATTGGGGCGCGGGCATTCCTGTCGCAGACGGCATTGTCTCGTATTTTAAAACGCAGGATTCCCATACCCTCCACATGACAACGGCCACTACAATGACGGGCATTTACAAGTCCTTTATTTACACAATGCTCGATGCCGTTGCTTACGCCTTCAACATTTGGCGTCTTACGCTTAAATTCGACAACCTCAAAATCAACGGCCCTGCCGTTGTGGGTAGTAAAGGTTGCCTTTCCGCAACCGGCGATTTCGAAAAACTTTTCCTCACCTTCCCGGGGCACAGCCAGTTCGCACTCGGAAAACATTACAACAAATGGCGCGATGCCGTTGGCAAGGGCGTTGCCAAATGCCTCAAAAACTATATCGATAACGTCACCATCCCCGGTTTCCCGTGGTATCCGGCATTCGCCGCTTTCCCCGGCCCCGTTGCCGCCCCCATGCCCAATATTCCGTTTCCTCTCATCGCTTGTCCTTCCACAGGGCTCGCCGACATTACCGTCTTCACAAAACTCAAGAAAGCCATGCTCGATGAATTTGATGACGGTTGCGCCGAAAAATGCCACGACGATATCCACAAAACGATTTTCGAGGCCATCGCCACCTCGCTCTCAGCCGGTTTCCTCATCTGGGTTTCGACGCAGATGATCAATGCTGTCATGGGCACAGGAAACATCCCGTCGTTCGCACCGCCCGTCGTTCCAGTCGGCCCGGTCGTCAACGGACAGAACCTTCCCGCCCCCAGCAACCTCATCCCATAAATCAAAAAATCCCCCGATTTCGGGGGATTTTTTTGGCCTTATTTTTTGCTCTAACGCCGTTTCAGCATTCCCAACACTTCGGCATGGCAAGTCTGCGGCATCATGTCGAACGCCTCTATGCGCTCGAGAACGTACGCACCATTGAGTGCCGCAACATTTCTTGCAAAAGACTCGGGATTGCAACTCATATAAATCAATGTCGGCACCGGGTGACGGAGCAGATTGTCCAAAACACACGGACTGAGCCCCTTTCTGGGCGGATCGACGAGAATCACATCCGGTTCCGGCCACGATGGCCACGCCCTTTCGAGGTTCATTACCTCGAAATGCGTCTCAAATTCATCGTTCTGTGAAGCACGAGTGGCCGCCTCGATGGCCGATGCACTGTATTCGGCCCCATAGAGTGCCCTAACCGGCTTCACGATGCGCCCGAATGCCCCGGCGCCACAATAGAGATCCCATAATATCTGCGGCCGTGATGGAAGCCATTCCCGTGCAGCATAATAAATCTCAGTCGCCATCTGCGAATTGAGCTGGGTAAATCCAGACGCCGAAAACAACGACTCGACGCGCCCATGCCGCTCCACGAGATGGGAAATGCCGCAAACCGTCTGCGACGGTTGCGTCCTGATGGCATTATTTGGAGAATCGTTCAGCGAATAGCTCACGCCGCGAACCTTGGAAAACTCCATGAGCCTGCGAGCAAAAAGAGGCAACCACGCAGGCGCTTTTCCTTCCGCACTTTTGCACACGAGATCGATCAATACCTCGTGTTCCTCGTTGGCAAATAGCGAGACATATCGAATTGCGCCGGAATATTGTGCGACATTTTTGGCCGCAGAAATACCCAGTTTCCGGGCCGTGCTCACGACATGCTCGATGACCTGGCTCAGGGGCGGACGAAGAATCGGACACGTCCGCGTCGCCACAACGCGATGTGATCGCGGCATATAGGATCCGAGAACAAACCGACCGTGCTGTTCGTCCGCCACGAGATCCGTCCGGTTTCGGTAATGGAGTGTTTCTGCCGAAGGATGCCAGACCAAATCCCGTATGTAATTAATGCCCGCCCCATGAAGCGACTTCAACACGAAGTCTTTTTTTACGGCATTCTGAAGCCTGGCCGACATGTGCATGAGGGGACAGCCGCAACACGCGCCGGCCACGGGCCATGACTGAGGGCACGGCGGCTTCACGCGATCGACAGACTGCTGGATGAGCGCGTCACATCGGCCCCAAGCCTTGGGCTGATGAGGACTTTTATGCTCGACATGATACCGAATACGCTCTCCCTCAAGGGCACCGGGAATCGATACACGAACCCCATTCTCGTCCACAAGAACGCCGTTCAGTTCCTCATCGTATTGCGAAATGACACCTTCCACGGAATTGCCTCTCAATAGTCGATGAAATCCTCGCCTTCTTCATACCGTCTAAGGACACGGCCGGCCGCCGAAGCTTCCATGACACCAGCATTATACAGAATTTCGCTGTTCAGAAGCACCCCGTTCGTCGCCGCCGTGAATGCTGCCGTCAGAACGGAGTTCTTGATTTCACCGCCGCTCATCTCGAGTTCCGAAAGCCATTCGTAATCGATCGGTTCGGCCGTCACGATTTCCGGCGGGCACATATAACGCCACAGTCTCTCGCGTTCCGGCTTTTTGGGCATGGGGAAATAGACCTTGTACGTAATACGACGTTCAAAGGCGGGATCGATCGCGTTCTTGAGGTTGGTCGTCAGAATGCTGACGCCCTCATATCGTTCGACGAGCTGCAGTAAAACGTTGACGCTCATGTTCGAATAACGATCATTGGACTTGGAAACGTTTGCCGTTCGTTTCGTAAAGAGCGAATCCGCTTCGTCAAAGAGCAGAAGCTGCATATCGGGACGCGCCTGCTCGAAAATCGTCGTCAAATTCTTTTCTGTTTCACCGACGTATTTATCGACCATCGTCGCGATATTGATGCGCATCAAAGAAAGCCCGAGTTCATGCGCAATCGCCTCCGCACTGTGCGTCTTTCCTGTCCCCGGCTCACCATCGAAAAGCGCGATGACACCCGTACCA
>JAZODZ010000668.1:0-4476 GCA_045597285.1 Myxococcota bacterium | reverse complement strand
CCTTCGCTTGACGATGTCAAGGTGGCCAAGAATGAGGATGACTGGAAGGAACTCGGCGATTATCCCAATGTCATGACGGCCGAGCTCATCATGAAGTTCTTTCCGCTCGGCGATGTTCCGAAAACGGGATCTAAAAGTGCGAGTGCCGCACTGGCGAGTTCTGGATTGGAGAAGAAGCCGGGATTGGGCGGAGGTTTAAACGTCAACAATCAGATGGCTAACGATCCCATTAAGGATGCCAAAAAAGCAAAACAGATTGCGCGTGCCCGAAAAGAAGAACAAAAACGCATAGAAGAAGAAACGAAGAGTTTTAAAAAACGCATCAAGATTCTCGTTTTCATCCTGGTGATTGTTTTTGTGGGCGTGGGCGTTTTTATCTGGGTTCAGAAAGGTATTTTGGATGTGCCTGATGTCCTCAACATCAATGGCGAAAAGAATACGATGACTCAGGAAGAAAAGAACAAACAGCTTCAACAAGAGTTCAACAACGTCAAGAATACTTCACCTGAAGCTGTCCAGGCTCGCCGTGACAATCCCGATGGGCAGGTGGATGTGGGCAACAACATCCCTACCGACGAGGAATTGCGTCAAGCGGCCGAAGCGGAAATCAAGAACCGCATTAAAGAAGCATCGGATATGGTGAAAACCAAACGCTGGCCAGAAGCACGTGCCACGCTTGAAACCATCGTCGAGGAACAGCCCGACAACCTCGAGGCGTTGCAGCTCCTCTATCAGACTTATCGAGGTCTGAATCTCGAAAAGCAGGCTTCGGAACTCGATGGTCGGATCAAAAAAGTAAAGGCAAAACTCGCGGAAGAGGCCAAGAAAGCAGGTGAAGTGTTCGAGGGAGGCGACTGGGAAGAATAGCATCCCAGTGTTTTTCCACGCACTTAAATCCCTCTTCAGCTCTGGACAATGCATTCCCAAATGGAATGCATTGATGAATGGCCTCGCTTGTTGGGGAGGGGGATGAGTTTCCTTTCCTGCCATTATCGAGTTTTGGTAGCAGGGGCTTTTACGAACCGCTTAATCATTCATTATCATGCTTTTGCAGCTGTTCGTGTGGATGGTGTGCAAAGGCTTTTTCTTCATTCTCTTTAGGAGCTTCACATGAACGCAAATGAGCTCGATTCCCTGACAAACGGTATTTTTACATCCCTTTCACAGGAAGAACGTCTGGTTTTATATGAGTGCATGGATCCGGTTCGCGTTTCCGCCGGAGAAATACTCAATTTCCAGCGGCAGTTTAACGTCCTCATTTCCGGCGAAATAAGCGTTCTGCGAGAATCTTTAGAGATTGGTCAGCTTCAGCCGGGCGAAGGGTTTGGTGACTGGGGAATCTGGGGATGGATGCAGGCTCGCGTCACACTCCGGGCAAATACCGATGTCGTCGTTGGCGTTTTTGATGATGCAAAGCTGCAGAAAGCCGTTTCGGCAAATCCTGCCATCATCCTGAACATTGTGCGCAGCTTTACCCGCCGCATGGATGCGCATCTCGAGAACCTCTCCCATCTCGTTCTCGATGCCTATAGCTCGCCTTCACAGCACGTCAAGACGACGCTCAACATCGTCGTCGATGGCGAGGAAAAGCACGTCCGCATTGGGACGTCTCTCGCACAGCTTCTGCCGGACAGAATCAACGATGCGCCCGTCGTGTCCGGTCTTTTCAACCACAAGCTCATCTCGCTGAACCGTCCCCTTTATATGTCCGGTGTCGCCGAGGCGCTGACGAACGACAACCTTGAAGGACGCTATATTTATCGATCGAGCATCTCCCTTCTCGCGCTCGAGGCGGCGCACCGCATCGATCCGAAAGTCAGGCTCAGAATCGGCCCAAGCCTTGGGTTTGCCTATCTCTTCGAAATCGATGATCTCGCAGGACACGATTTGAAAACCTTCGCCGCGGAACTCAACAGCAAGATGAAAAAACTGGTCGCTGACAACGTCGTGTTCCGTCGCGATTATCTTTCTATTGATGAAGCCAAGGCCAAGTTTGCTGCACAGGGCTGGGATGAGGCCGTTCGTCTGCTTCGGAAATCTCGCAATTCCTCAGTGGCGCTCGTATCGTGTGGCGAAATCTATGCGGTCGAAATCGTGCCGCTCGTGTCTTCGGCCGGGATTCTCGACAAGTTCTGTGTCGTCGAAAATTCAGGCGAATTGCTCCTCTACTTCGATTCGAACGATATCCACGAGGCCGAGACAAAAAGCCTGCATCCGACGACGCTCGCCAAACAGCACGATCTCTGGCTGAACGGAATCGGGCTTACGAGCGTCGGCGCGTTTAACGACATTTGCATCGCCGGCGATGTCGCCAAGATTATCCGCGTCAGTGAAGGATTCCATGAAAAGCGTATCAGCCAGCTCGCCGATATGATCGCGCATCGCGAGAAGCGTGTCAAAGTCGTCTGCATTGCCGGCCCGTCTTCTTCGGGCAAGACGACATTCCTCAAGCGGCTCTCCATTCAGCTTCAGGTCAACGGTCTAAATCCCAAATGTATTTCGCTCGATGACTATTACGTCGATCGCGAAAAGACAATCCGGGATGAGAATGGCGAATACGATTTTGAAGCCTTTGAGGCCCTTGATGTCGAGCTCATGCGAGAACAGCTGCACGACCTCATCACCGGAAAAAAGGTTAAGATCGCGCGTTATGATTTCCCGACCGGGATAAGTCATCATCACGGTGGGCCGGAAATGTTCCTCGGTGAACACGATATACTGCTTCTCGAAGGGATTCATGGTCTCAACCCGAGAATGCCGTTTGACCAGGACGACGGCGTCTTTAGAATTTTCATCAATCCGATGACGTCGTTACAGCTCGATAATGCGAACCGTGTCAGTGCATCGGATATTCGTCTGATTCGCCGTATCGTTCGCGATCGCCATACACGTGCGATCACGGCGGCGTCGAACATTTTGCGCTGGCCGTCTGTGCGCCGGGGCGAACTGAAACACATATTCCCGTATCAGATGCTGGCCGATGCCGTGTTCAATACCTCGCTTGTTTACGAGCTTTCAGTCCTCAAAGTGTACGCAGAACGGTACCTGCTCGAAGTCGATGAAGAATCGCCGGCACAGCCCATCGCCTATCGCCTGCGTCGCCTAATCGACAAATTCGTCACGATTTATCCCGAAAATGTGCCGCAAACTTCGCTACTACGCGAGTTTATCGGCGGATCGTGCTTCGAGTATTAATCCTAATCTTCATCCCCCTGCCCATAACTGGCGGGGGGATTGTTTTATGAGCCGACAGTTTCTGTGAAGAATTTTTTAAGAGTAACTGTTTGGTTTGTAACTTGTTAAAATCAAAGCTATATAGCAAATTTGTTTTAGGTAAATTTTACCTTAAAACACAAAATGTTATGCGATGGTTACGTGGGTAGAAGACCATGTTTCTGAGGATAAGAGGAGACAGCTATTATGCTTAAGAAAAGGTATCTGTGGTTTGCGCTTGCCGCTGTGGCGGCAACGAGCTTTGCATGCGGTGATTCCGGCAGTAGTGGTGAGCAGGATGGCGAGTGCAAGGTCAAGGAAGATTGTCCTGAAGGGCAAATTTGTAATGCTGACAACAAATGCGAAGCCAATGTTGAATGTACCGAAGCGACGCAGGAAGAAGATTGTCCGGCAGGTCAGATTTGCAAAGACGGCAAATGTGATGTCAAACCGGAGTGCGTAGAGAGCAAGGATTGCGAAGAGAACTTTGAGTGCGTAAGCAATAAATGCAAACCATTGCCTGAATGTACTGAAGAGGGCGATTGCGTTGCAAAATACGGCGACCATTACATTTGTACATCGGGAACATGCGAAGTCGATCCCAATTACAAGGAAGTGACCGAGGCAGATGTTGCCATATCTTTGAAAGAAGCGGATGCACTTGAGGTTAGTGAAGACGGAACGACGGCTCAGTTCTATGTCGTGCTTGATCGCGATCCGCTTCTTCCGGTTTCTCTCAAGATTGCCAGCAGCAATACTGACGAAGGTACCGTTTCCCCGTCAACGCTCAGTTTCGACTCTTCCAATTGGGATAAGCCCCAGCCTGTTACGGTGACAGGTGTCGATGACAATGTCATCGACGGCGACCAGAAATTTGATGTAACGGTGACTTATAACAAGATTTCGGAAACGGGCGAGAGTGTCGTCGGCGAGCAGAAAACAGTGTCTGTGACCAACAAAGACAATGATGCTGCAGGCGTAGTTCTGAGCGGTACCGAGAATCTTGTGACGACGGAAGACAAGGAATCCGCGACGTTCACCCTGACGCTCACTGTCAAGCCGGAATCCGCAGTGACACTCAAGCTTTCGAGTGACAATTCAGCCGAAGGTACGGTCGAGCCAGCCGAGATCACGATCGAACCCGAGGACTGGAATGTCGCACAGCACGTTGATGTGATTGGTGTCGGGGACTTCGTCGTCGATGGTGATCAGAACTACAATGTTAAAATCGAGTTCGAAAGCGAAGATGCCAACTTCAATGGC
>JAZODZ010000667.1:0-4729 GCA_045597285.1 Myxococcota bacterium | reverse complement strand
GTAACTGTTCAGCCCCTCCCTCTTAATAATGCTGTGTTTCCCGCTTCACTTTGTGTATAAGGGAAACAGCTGCATGATGCAGCCTTCAATGCTATGGATGGCAGGATGGCACGCAACTATAACAAAGACCTCTACAAGCATTTGGAAGAAACCCTTGCCAGATGTGATGTTCTCGAAAGAAAGTTTGAGGACTATAGACAGAAAACAGAGCAAGAGTTGTTCGAATGCCATGCGAAGATTTCCGAGCAAGAAACCACAATTGCTCGTCTTGTTGAAGAAAATGCCCTGCTAAAAACAGATAATGAGCGTCTCAAGCGTATTCTGAGCAACAACAGCAGCAATTCCTCTCAACCACCATCGAAAGACCAGAAAACCACCAAACCAGCCAATACCTTTAATGGACGAACTAAAACCAGTCGCAAACCTGGCGGCCAGCCAGGTCATGAAGGTAAAACCCTGACAAGGGAAGCTGTTGAGGCATTGATTGAATCGGGTAAATGCCTGCATGAGATTGAGAATTATGGCAATCCCGTTGGTGATTATATCGTGAGGTACATTCTGGATGTGCAACTTAAGACAGTTGTTCGTGAATTACGTTTTTATGCGGACGTAGATGGCCAAAGCACATTACCATCAGAACTCAACAGTATTGTGACCTATGGCAATGATGCTAAAGCCCTTGCCCTTGCGATTAACCATGTGGGGAATGTTCCACTGAAGCGTACTTGTGAACTGATTTCGGCATTGAGCAATGCGTTCATCAACCTCTCGCCCGGCAGTCTTTGCCAGTATGCCCAGGTACTCTCGGATGCAAGTAGTGACTTTATAGAGGAAATCCAGACCAATCTTCTGAACGCGGAGGTCTTGTGTACGGACAGTACAGCGATTACCGTCAACGGTGCGCAGGAATATATCCGTAACTTCAGCACGCCAGAGAACGTACTTTATTGCCCGATGAAAACAAAAACCATCGACGAGATGAAAGAGACGGATATTCTGTCCAAATTTGCCGGAATACTGGTCCATGACCATGAGACGGCATTGTACCATTTCGGCACAGGCCATGCCGAATGCAATGCCCATATTCTTCGCTACCTTCGGAAGAATACCGAAGAGGCCCAAAACATCTGGAGCGAGGAAATGGCCTCATTGCTCGTCGAAATGAACAATCACAAGAAATCGCTTTTCCAATGCCACGCTGGTGGATTTTCCCAAGAGGAACTTAACCGCTATTATGCCCGGTATGACGAACTGCTGAAACAAGCCAAAGAACAGAACAAGCAGACATCAGGCTCTATTGCTAAAAGTGATGAATTGTCGCTTATCAGGCGTTTGGAAACGTATAAAAGCAATCATTTGCTGTTTATGTCCCATCCGAATGTCCCATTTACAAACAATATGTCCGAGAGGGACCTGCGGAAATGCAAAAATCGTCAGAAGGTGTCTTGTGGTTTTAGAAAGGATTGGGGCAAATCGGTCTACTGTACTCTGCTTAGTGTGATAGAGACATGTAGACGCAGGGGAATCAGTTTTCTCGACCATTTTCGACAGGCTTTTCACCCAAAATTTCTTCCCTGTTAAGCCTGAAAGCCCTGCTCTCCAATCCATCTTGGTGATACTGTTGCACACTTTCAGCGTGCTGATGGGGTGGTATGTCCAATTCCCGGGGTTACGCGCTACGCCCTCCACCCCGGGCTGTGACATTGCACGCCTTCAGCGTGCCAACGGGTGAGCGATAGCGAACCCATACCCTCGCCCAGCGGGAGAGGGTGCCGCGTAGCGGCGGGTGAGGTCTAAAAAGCCGTAGGGCTGAACAGTTACAATTTTCTGCGGAACCATGTCACAGCCATCATGAACAGTATGGGCAGGGAAAAGGGGGCTGAAGGTGACATGGGGGAAGAAGTACATCCGTCATCGTTCGATTTGTCAGAAGGATCTTTTTCGGGATCGTCAGGATTGGGGGGATCGTCAGGATTGAGTGGATTGTCAGGATTGGGTGGATTGTCAGGATTCGGGGGATTGTCTGGATTTTGAGTGTTTGAAATCTTTTTAAAGTCGAGGGATTCTTTTTGATTGGCGTTTCCCTGATAAAAAGTGACGTAATCTTTTGATTTTTGAGGTACGACATAATTTGGTTTTAATTCTCTTGATAAAACCCGGGAAAGATTATAATTTTCGTCATCGATATTATCATTATGGAGAATACAATTTTTATAATTGATAGTGCAATTGGCGTCGCACGATACTTTTCCTGCGATATATCGCGAATCCCAGTCGGAACATTCTTTTCCATTTAGGAATAGACTGCCATCACATTCTTCCTGCACAACTGTGGCGTGAACTTTTATCTTATCGAGATTTCCGTTGCCGCATAAACTGGCGAACTCTTTATTAGGCGTACAGGTATTGTAATTGATGGAACAATTATTATTGCATGTGACTGTTCCTGACTCGAAGCGAGAAGACCATTCCTTGCAGGATACTTCATCAAACATATATTTGTCGCTGTCACATGGTTCGTTGCCAGAGACTATTCCATCGCCGCATATATTTGAAGCGATACATTGGCTGAAATCGAGTTTACACTGGACACAGGATAATTTTCCATCGGAATAATGGCCATCGTAATCGCGGCAGGAGTGGGATGGATTTATAGATGTAGAAAACAGTTGACCATCGCAGATTTCGCCGGGATCGAGGACATTATTGTAGCAAGTATCTGTTTCTTCGTAATACGAGCAATGCTCGGTTTCGATGCGGCAGGAGGATGTACATTTAATCGTTCCATTACCGAAAAATGCGCTGTACTCGCTACATAGGTTGCTTTCCATAGGCTCACCATATAGCGAATTAAAGAGATCGCCGTCGCATTGTTCATTCGTGTCGATGACGCCATTTCCGCACGTATCGGGTTTGGGGAATTCGACGCAGTTTTCATAACTAATTTTGCAATCGGGGGTGCATGTGACTTTTCCGGATTCGTATATGGCGTTCCATTCGTAGCATGAGTCGATGTCGTCATAGAAAACGTTTCCGTCACACAATTCGCCTGCCTGAACGATTCCGTCCCCGCACCAGTATTCGTTAGCGCACTCGGGATCGTCGTGATCGACGAGACCGTTGTTGTCGTCGTCCAGGTTGTTGTGACAGTCTTCGGTGTAGTACAGTTTTATTTCTGGGACGATTGTTTGGATCCATTCATAGTAATCCTGAACGGCGGTCGAGACACCGTAACTGGCACATATTTTATCGCCGTAACTTGTAATGCCTGCGACATACAATCGATTACCTCGTCTTATGACGGCTGGGCCGCCGGAATCTCCGTTACACGGCCCGGAGCTTTTTTGCGGATAGAAAAAAGATCCTTTTGGGAAGGCGAGTCTGCTTTCGTCATAATTGACTTCAAGATTGGAGGTGCAGTTTTTTTGTGTGGGATGACACCCCTGGATATGCAATATTTTATCATAAGTACAGTAAGAAGAGTGATCGAGCGTGTTTTCGCAGTATGAACGCAGTACTATCGAGGTCCAGTCCAGATAACCCTTTATGCCTTGCTGATCATAGCCATACCCTGCAACGATGGCTTCGACACCGGTGTCGAGATTGAACCCGTAGGTGGTATGCATGATTTCGTCTGTGGTAATGGCGAGCCACGGGGGAAGAGGTGGTATAGGTGCGGCAATCGTTTTCGGAACTTCGTTAGTGAGTTCGATGATGGCGATATCGTTTTCTGTATATTCGTAGCCGTCATAACCGGATTTCAGACATGCTTTGGCATTGGCGACGTGTGCATATCCGGTGTGGTAAGTCACGCTTTTGACATCGAACAATTGTTTTTTTGTCTGAGAAGCGTTTTCACCGAAACCGATTTTGATATGATTAAAGAAATCATTTGTTCCAGTGGAAACAAATTTGGCGGTCCACTGGCAGTCTGGGGAGGATTCGTCTTCGGGGATGAGTGCAAATCTGCCGGAAAGATTGGCGATGCAGTGGGCGGCAGTCAGGACATAGCGAGGAGTAATCAGGACGCCGCTACAAAAAGACTGATCGGGGTAATCCGGATGATCCGTGACATAGACTGCGGCGACGCCGGTCAGGGCTTTGCTATAAAACTCATAGCTATAATAAATCGGGTTAATGATGGCCTGTTGGGATGTTCCGATGTCGTGATGATTCGTGGAAATGCTGTTTTCTGTCGATTCGGAGGAACAGGCCAGCAGCAACAACGGTAGTAGAATAATTGGGAATTTTTTCATCGTATTTTGAGGCTTATGCTCTGTTTGGATGTCACTGAAACGGCATGTCATGCCGAAGCTGATAGATACATGAAGGAAGGCGTGGACTCAAGAGGCGTTCCTTGAAGAAGTTGTTTTGGGGTGATTTTTTTGAAAAAAAAACTTGCACAAATCGAACGACACGCGTATAAGCCCGCCTCGTTCGACGGGTTGTGAAAAATCTGTCGGCAAAATGAAAACCGAAGATGAGAGAGAAAAGAAGCAGAAGTGCGAGCCTAATATAAGAGGGTCTGCCGAGCAGATACCTCGATGATGCGAAGCATCAAAACAAAGAAGAAAGACACAGACGTGCGGAAAGCACGTCTTGTATATAAGAGATCAAACTGGAGAGTTTGATCCTGGCTCAGAACGAACGCTGGCGGCAGGCCTAACACATGCAAGTCGAGCGTGAAAGGGGCTTCGGCCCTGAGTAAAGCGGCGCACGGGTGAGTAAC
>JAZODZ010000666.1:0-4823 GCA_045597285.1 Myxococcota bacterium | reverse complement strand
GCAGATGAGTTTGCAATACGTTGACGACCGCGATTCGTTATCGATCTTAACCTCTTTCGGTTTAATAAGATCAGTCCAGTTTCGATGCATGCGTTCCTCCGCATTCGAAAGGTGACACACAATAAAGCGCCGGAAGGTACTTCCGGCGTCGACATTTTAACGGGGATTAGACTCTACGACGTTTCGGAGGTCTGCAACCGTTATGAGGAATAGGAGTCACGTCGCGAATAAGAGTAACTTTAAGGCCAGCATTGGCGAGTGCGCGCAATGCGGCTTCACGACCAGAACCGGGACCCTTTGCGTAAACGGCGATGGAACGCATTCCGTGATCCATAGCTTTCTTTGCTGCATCGTCGGCTGCGACCTGTGCAGCGAACGGTGTAGACTTACGGGAACCTTTAAATCCCTTTGTACCACAGGTACACCAAGAAACTGCTTCGCCATTATTATCGGTAATTGTAATAATGGTATTATTGAATGTAGAACGAATGTGAGCCACACCACTCTGTACATTCTTCTTGACGTGTTTTTTTACAACACGACGGCTCGATTTAGCATCTTTTGCCACAGTCTTTTCCTTATAAAAATCAGGTCACGCCCCGAATCGAGGCGATGACGCAATTATTCCGCAAATTACTTTTTCTTCTTAACAGCGAGGCGGCTCGGACCTTTACGGGTACGGGCATTCGTCTTAGTACGCTGGCCGCGGACGGGCAGACCTCTACGATGACGGAGGCCGCGATAGCATCCGAGATCCATGAGACGTTTGATGTTCATACGGACGAGGCGACGGAGGTCACCTTCGACCTGATAATGAGCTTCAATCACGTTACGAATGGTACGAATTTCATCATCGGTGAGGTCATCGCTGATGCGTTCGTAAGGAATATTAGCTTCATCAAGAATAAGTTTTGCGCGCGTACGGCCAATGCCATAAATGCTCGTCAGAGCAATTTCCATACGCTTACGTCGCGGCAAATCAATACCAGCAATACGTGCCATGCGGCTTTCCTCCTCAATTAACCCTGACGCTGTTTATGTCGTGGATTTTCACAAATCACGCGCACAACGCCGTGACGTTTAATCAGTTTACATTTGTCACAAATTTTTTTAACTGACGGCCGAACTTTCATGCTCGTCTCTCCTTAATCTCTTTACACAAGCAAAACAATTTTTGCTGCAAACAAAAGGCAGACGCATTTAACAAAAAATGCGGCCTGGGGCAACAAAAAAAGTAAAACCTGTCAAAATTCTCTCAAGATCGAATCAAAACTCAAGAACCTTGCGGACCTGTTCAAAAACTGAATCCACGCTTCCATCGCCATCGATTCGATAAAGCAAACCAAGTTTTTGGTAATAATCAACCAGCGGCTGCGTCTGCCCATGATAAGCTGTCAGGCGAGCACGAACAACTTCCTCGTTGTCATCGGAACGCTGAACGAGCTCAGCACCACAGGCATCGCATTTACCAGCGACTGCTGGCGGCATCGTACGGACATGATAGACACGCCCACAAGCACAGCTTAGACGACCGACAATGCGATCCACAAGTTTTTCATCGGCGACGTCGATAAGCACGACGGCGTCGATGGTCTGGCCGGAAGCCGCAAGTGAATCTGCCTGCGCAACTGTGCGAGGATACCCATCGAGGAGAAATCCTCCGGTTTCGTGGGAAAGGCGTTCGGCAACGATCCCATTGACCAGTTCATCAGGCACCAGCTGACCTGCCGAAATATAGGCATCCGCTTTTTTCCCAAGCTCGGTTCCTTCACGGCGCGCTGCACGGAGCATATCCCCTGTCGAAATATGGGGAACGCCCATTGCCTCTGTAAGCTTTTTAGCCTGTGTACCTTTGCCTCCGCCGGGAGGCCCCATCAGAATAACACGACGTTTCATTTCAAGAACCTAACAACTATGCGCTTTTACGCAACCTGGGACGATTAGAGGGCGCGTTAAACCCTTCATAATGACGATTAGTAAGATGATCCTCAATCTGACGAACCGTATCAAGCGCGACACCGACGACGATCAACAGAGCCGTACCGCCAAAGTAGAACTGCACCTGAAAACTGGAGACGAGAATCTCGGGCAAAATGCAGACAAGCGAAATATAGATGGCGCCGACCACTGTCACGCGTTCGAGTGCTCGCTCGATATATTCGGCTGTCGCCTTGCCGGGACGAATACCAGGAATACTGGCCTGATTCTTCTTCAGGTTATCCGCAACATCGACGGGATTGAAAACAACCGCCGTATAGAAGAAGCAGAAAAAGACGATCAGACCGACATAGAACAGAATATGACGCCAGTCACCCGGCATCAAAGCAACTCGCATAGACTGCAGGAAATCGACATGCGGAAAAGCGCTCGCGATCGTTGCGGGGAACATGAGAATCGAGCTCGCAAAAATCGGGGGAATGACGCCGGCCGTATTGAGCTTGAGCGGGAGGTAGGAAGATGAATCGGAGAACGAATCACGGCCTACCATACGCTTTGCATGTTGGATAGGAATTCGGCGCTGCGCTTTTTCAAAGAAGCAGATAAATGCAATCGTGACGAGAACGATCACGCCCAGCAGAATGACCTGGTACATGGACAAGCCGACAGTACCTGTCGTATCACCGAGAGCCTGTTCATAAAGTGTGAACAATGCATTAGGGAGACGGGCAACGATACCGGCAAAAATGACGAGAGAAATGCCATTTCCGATACCGCGATCGTTGATCTGCTCTCCCAACCACATGATAAACACTGCACCAGTGGTCAATGAAAGGATCGTCAACAGCTTAAATCCCCACTCGCTCCCCATCGTGACCAGTCCGGCAACTTCACCGGAACCGGACATATTCTGAAGGTAGGTGGCCATAAAGGCACCCTGAACGATAGAAATGCCCAGAGTCAGGTACCGCGTCCACTGATTGATTACACGACGACCGGATTCGCCTTCTTTCTGCTTTCGCTCAACCGCCGGAACAACGATTCCGAGCAACTGGAAAATAATCGAAGCACTGATGTAGGGCATAATGCCGAGCGCAAAGATAGACATCTGCTCAAGGGCACCGCCGGAGAAGAAGTTAAAAACACTCATCATTCCCTGGCCGTCGCCACCGAACAGGCTGTTCATCTTGATGCGATCGACGCCTGGCGTCGTGATAAAGCAACCAATCCGATAGACCGCAAGAAGCGCGAGCGTAAAAAAGATACGCTTGCGCAACTCGGGGATTTTAAACATGTTAGAAAATCCACTAGCCACCGCAAACCTCTACGCTGCCGCCGGCTTTTTCGATTTTCTCACGTGCAGATGCACTGACTGCATCGACAATCACATTCAGTTTAACATTGACATCGCCGCAGCCAAGAATCTTAACGCCATCCACCCGACCTTTCACGAGACCGGCCTGGCGAAGGACAACGATATCGACAGGTGCCGAATCATCGAAGCAATTCAAATCCTCGACATTCACAACTGCCAAATTCTTAGCAAAAATGTTTTTGAAACCGCGTTTGGGCAAACGGCGGCTCAAAGGCATCTGACCGCCTTCAAAACCAACACGAGGAGCACCGCCACTACGTGATTTCTGACCTTTCTGACCACGGCCAGCAGTCTTGCCATTACCGCTGCTGGTTCCACGGCCAACACGCTTGCGAGCATGCGTGCTGCCTTCTTTTGGAGAAAGATTGCTTAAATTAATCATATTTACCTCAATGTCTGTTATGCACTAGTCTTCCACTGGTGCAACCTTGACCATGTGTTCTACACGTTTAATCATACCGCGGACGACAGGCGTATCTTCCACGACGACAGAATGATAAACTTTGTTAAGTTTGAGATGCTTCAAAGTCTCTTTCTGCGCATCGACACGGCAAATACCACTGCGCGTGCGCGTAATTCTAATTTTGCTCATGAGACCCCCAGATTAACCTTCGGTTTTGCCGAGTTTAGCGAGATAACGTTCACGGCTCGCAAGCTGGCTCAGGCCATCGAGCGTCGCACGGACAAGGTTATGAGGATTGGTCGAACCAATCGCTTTAGAAAGAACGTTCTCGACGCCGCAGGCTTCGAGAACCGCACGGACGGCACCACCGGCGATAACGCCAGTACCTTTGCCGGCAGGACGAAGATAAACTTTCGACGCACCGTAACGACCAACGACTTCGTGAGGAAGCGTGCCATCGACAACCGTGTACTTCGACATCGTACGTTTCGCACGCTCGGTACCCTTGCTGATTGCTTCAGGAACTTCGTTCGCTTTGCCATGGGCACAACCAACGTTACCCTTGCCGTCACCCACAACAACGATGGCACCAAAGCTGAAGCGGCGACCGCCCTTAACAACTTTGGCAACACGGTTGATATATACAACCTTCTCGATTAAATCACTTTCAGGAATAACTCGAGTAGCAGTCACACTATTTCTCCTTATCAAGTCAGGCTCTCAAAGAGAGCCAGTACCTTAGAATTCCAAACCGCCTTCTCGAGCACCGGCAGCCACTGCTTCGATGCGTCCATGGTAGATAAAACCATTGCGATCAAAAGCAACTTTCTTAATGTCTTTCTCAAGACAAACCTTAGCCAGTTCCTGGCCCAGCAATTTAGCCTGCTCGACAGGCTTCTTACCTGCAACAAGCGCCTTCACATTCGCATGAAGCGTCGAAAGGGCAACGAGTGTCGCACCCTGCGAATCATCAATGATCTGGCAATACATATGGTTGTTGCTGCGAAATACGCAGAGACGAGGACGCTCTTCCGTACCACGAACGCGTAAACGAACAGATTTCTGACGACGTTCGCGAAGCTCGCGTTTTTTCTTACAAATACAGCT
>JAZODZ010000665.1:0-2718 GCA_045597285.1 Myxococcota bacterium | reverse complement strand
TGGAACAAATTGAATGTCTCGATCAACAGGCCGTTCTTTTATATTTTGACTTATACCTCCGATCCAACCCGTGGCACTTCGTCGTTCGAAGCCCATGCAATTGCCTCACTCGAAGCTGAAGATGATTCCGAATTGATGATTACTGGCAGGTGTGCCGATGGTCAGATGGTGATCGGCAATATCATGGTTCTGAAGGACGGTGGCGAAACCGAATAATCGCATACCGGCCTAAGCAATGACATATTTAACCTCGATCCTTATCTGCAATATCAGATACATTATTTTTTGAAAAAACGACGAACTTACTCAGCACGTAATTGCCAATAATCACGATAATATTGGATATAATTTTCCAAACAGCCGCATTCCATTCCATCACATCGACAGTAATATACATGATCAAAACATCCAATAGACCTGTGCCGAGTCTTGCTAGAATAAACTTAACCAGTTCTCTCATAAAAACCGGCAATGTCATATCTTTGCTTTCAAACACATATAATTTATTCAAAATGAAAGCAAACAATACACTAATTATCCACGCGATGATATTACTGGGAACATTTGGAATCGAGATAATCTCATAACAAAGAAGATAAACGCCGATATTAATAGCAGTAGAAAGACACCCCACAATGCCATAGATAATGATAGCTTTATATTTAATCAATAATTTCTTAATCATTCCACAATCCATTACAGGCTGTCATCGATATGGATTTTCAAGTCTGTCAGCCCTGCATTTCGCGTCGGTCGAAAGGAAAACGCCATCGGAAGGCCAGAGGGTTTGTCGTCATTGATCAAAATTCTTTCGCCCATCGGTATTTCAAAAATGATCTTATCAAATCGTATGTGATTCTCATTTAGAAATCTTTCAGTTTTTTCTCGAGCCGCGCTTTCTCTGGCTGTTAAAATCAAAATATAGTCGGTCTCTGGAATCTGCGCCAAAAATTCTTTTACGCCGGGAAGAAGCCTGTCCTCACCGGTCTTATAGCCGTTGTGTTCGACCAAAGTTCCATCGAGATCAAAAATCCAGGTTTTAGAAAGCGTCGACATCGTCAGTTCCATTGCCCGCCTCCTCTATCAGTTCATTCCAAAGATATAGACCATTATAAAAAGCCAGGCACATCGAATCAAAGTCTTCCCAGCAGTGACTGGCTAGCGACAACCAAATCACCGCATGAACAAACCGGATTCGGTAGGGATCACAGTCTTTAATCTTGCTAAAGAAGAAATCCTCATAGCATTCCCACCCACTTGGCGAAATCTTATACTCGATCTCGTCCTTTCCGATATCGAGTTCGAAACGCTTCACGTTGAATTGATCAAACCGGCCGACGATGGAATAATACAATTTTGCCCAATCATAATTGACATCGCCAATGAGGCTGGTGTTGCCAAAATACCCGCGAGGATCAATGTAATAGATGTTCTCGTCGTTATCGATCAGTGTGTTCGTGAACGTACCATCCCCATGGATAATGCCGAATTCGACGTCTTTGGGTAACCGATTCGTCATCTCCTGAAACAAAGCACGATTGAATAGAATATTGCGACATTTCTTATGATTAATAATAATATATGGTTTATCTGCAAATGGAATGCACGAGGCTATTGTCCCAAGCCGCTGAAGCGTCTTTGCATAATACTCTTTCTGGATATCGAACGCATTAAATGCGCCTGTTTGCAAGTGATGCATGGTGTCGAGACGATCAATCAGCTTCTGTATAACGAAGGGTTTCCGTTCCTCCGGGATGTTTGCCCTAAAAATGTTGTCGCCATGAATGCGTTCCATCGTCAAAGGTTTAAGCGAGTGGATGTGAGGAATGCCCTCAAACCGATATTCCGATAGTTTTTCGTACCAGTTCTCCTCGCGCTTTAGCAATTCACGTGCTTCTGGCGTTAATCCCTCTTTTATCACGATTTCATCTTCGACGATGACTCGGTTATAGGGACGGCATCGATTGTCGAAACTATCGAGTTTCTCCAATGCCTCAATGGTTCCTGTTTCGACGGAATCGGCCATGTCCATTTCTTTATACGGAATGCGGTTGGCTTTCATCCACTGGGTAAAACTACCGGATGCCGGTATGTTGGCAAGCGCCTGCCGATTCTGAAAAAGAAAACACCCTGCGACGCCTTTACCAGCTTTTGTTACCTTATCCAGAATCCCATTTTCACTCGACCAGCTACAACTAAACCGATCCGTAATGCCTACGTAATTGCCGTTTTCCAACGTTCCGGGATCAAAGCCGTCGCCTAGCAAAACATCAGACCAGATAATCATGAGCCCCTTATCATCTGGTATCATTTCCAGTGCGGGTTTTAGCCCCGTCATATTTCCCGGATCGAAAGCCCGGATGGGGATATAGCGAACTTTTGCAAAAGCTTCCAGGTACTTCGCAAGGATATCATATTTGTAGTCCCCGATGACGATAAAATTTTTATCCGGATATTTCTCGAACAAATGAAAAATGAGCGGCCTGTTTCTCAAAGGAACAAGCGCTTTGGGCCGATTCTGTGTGTACTTTCCAAGACGTGTTCCCTTACCACCACACTGGACGATGATATAAGAAAAGTTCATTTATGCCTCAACTGCTGATTGTAATTTTTCTCTGACATTTTGCAGAATTTCTCTATAATTTTGCGGTTTCCCAAATAGAACTGCTGTCCCGAGCACAAAACTCTTTACCCCCTTCGGCGCATATTCCGTCAACT
>JAZODZ010000664.1:0-4895 GCA_045597285.1 Myxococcota bacterium | reverse complement strand
AGTTGATTGACGATTTGGCAAAACAGCTGACATTCATGTATGGTAAAGGGTTCTCGGCTCGTTATTTGCGTGCTTTCAGGGTATTTTATCTGGTGTTCCCAGACTATGAGATTTGGAAATCGCGATTTCCGAATCTCACTTGGACACATGTTTTCAAAACGCTCCGCGTCGAAGACCCTGTGGCCATTCGCTGGTACCTGACCGAAGCCTCACGAGAAATGTGGAGCGTCCGTACACTGGATCGCAATATTAGCACGCAGTATTACGAGCGACACTATCAGCAACCGGCACTACCGACATCGCCAACGGATGATGCAAATACGCGTAAGCTGGAAATCCTAAAAAGCCCGATCATTGCTGAGTTTCTTGGCTTTAAACAGGACGCCTCCTATTCCGAGAACGAATTGGAAGCCGCTATTATCACACACCTGCAGGATTTCATGCTTGAACTCGGCCGAGGATTTGCTTTTATGGCGCGTCAACAGCTTATCCGAACTGACACACAGGATTATTATATCGATTTGGTTTTCTATAATGTCATTCTAAAATGTTATGTTCTCATCGATCTAAAAGTAGGCACGATCACGCATCAGGATGTCGGTCAAATGGATATGTATGTTCGCATGTATGATGAATTGAAACGGACTGATAGTGATAACCCTACAATAGGCATTATTCTTTGTTCGGAGACAAGTAAAGATATTGCCAGGTATTCCATCCTCAAAGGTAATGAACAGTTGTTTGCGACAAAGTATAAGTTATATTTACCGACTGAGGAACAATTAAAAGAGGAAATTGAGCGTCAGAAAAGTATTTTTGCCATGCAGCATCCAGAACTGACATAATATTGATTCGCGAGCCGTATGCGCACAGACCGCGTAGCGGTCGAGCACATAGGCGAGCGCAGAGGGCGTATCGGCATCGCCGATAGCCCGAAAGGCGAGGCGTATTGGCGTAGCCAATAGCACGTACCGTATCGACGAAGGCAATAGGCGGCACCCCAAATACACACCATTGCTGGCATTTTTCATTTTCTCAATGAACATTCCAAGGTATCTGAATACGGTCATTGTTTTTCGCCTGGATCGACGAGGTAAGCACGTGGGTGTGCCTTGTCATAAACCTTGACGAGTCGGTCATAATTATTATGTGTGTACCTTGCCGTGGTTGAAAGCCTCGCGTGTCCCAGCATTTCCTGAATGGCTCGCATGTCGGCACCGGACTCGAGGAGATGTGTTGCAAAAGCATGGCGCAATCCATGGGGAGATACATCGGCAGTCAGGCCTTTTTCCTCTTCTTCTTCATGGAGAAGACGACGTATGCTGCGAGCCGTGATTCTTCCACCTCGGGCATTTAATAAAAGCGCGTCATCATCCTGTTCGCCCGTTTTGGCTTTCAGGCAAGGCCGTGATTCGGACAGATAACGTCCAATGAGATCGATGGCCGTTGTCGTGATGGGGATCTCCCGTTCCTTGTTTCCCTTGCCGAGAACGCGGATCCAGCCTTCGACAAAATCGATGTCCCCAATGTTGACGCTGACGAGTTCACTGACTCGCAAGCCGCTGGAATACATCAGCTCGAATGCCGTCAGATCACGAATGGTAAGGGCATCGGCATTCGGGGGAATTTCTAGCAGCACATTGATTTGATCGACTGAGTAAGTGGGTCTGAGTTGTTTGGGAATCTTGGGATTCTGTAAATTCTCAAAGGGACTTCTTTCGAGATCGTCTTTTCTGATCATGAAATGTATCAGCGAGCGAACAGCCGAAATTTTTCGTGCACGTGTGGCCGGTTTCAAATCCCCCAAACAGTCTGCAAGCCAGGAACGCATTTTTTGGCGTGTCAGGGATTCGACACAGATTTCGGGAACACCTTGTTCCTCAAAATAGGTTAAAAGCTGGCATAAATCATTGGCATACGATTCAATCGTACATGAAGAGTAACCCTTCAGCTGAAGGGCTGTGAGAAAACTATCGATTTGTTCGGAAAGCTTGTATGGCATAATATAACTGCTTTTGATATAGAGGCACCTGTTATAAACCGTGTTTTGGGCATGCACGGTGTTGTAGAAAAGGAAGTAAGGAATGACGGATTCTAAAAAGACTGTATTTTTAACCGGTGCGACCGGCACCATGGGGACTGCCGGGCTTCAGGAACTGGTAAAACGTTCTGATCGATTTAATGTCGTGGTGCTGGCCAGGCCGTCTCAAATCAATCATAAAAAACTGGCTCCCTATGAAGGAAAAATTCGAGTCGTTTGGGGGGATTTACTGAACTATGATGACGTTCTCAACGGTGTAACCGGGGCCGATTATGTTCTTCATGTCGGCGGCATGGTTTCGCCAGCTGCTGATTATAAGCCCAAAACGACGCGAAGGGTAAATCTGACGGCAGCCGAGAATATCATTAAGGCCGTCCTCGCGCAGCCGGAAGAACGGCAGCCGCGCGTCGTTTATATCGGTTCCGTAGCCCAGCTGGGAGCGAGAAATGAACCGATTCACTGGGGGCGAACGGGCGATCCAATTCAGATAGGTGTTTACGACCATTATGGTATTTCTAAAACGATTGCGGAACGCATGTTTGTCGAGTCCGGTATCAAACACTGGGTCAGCTTGCGTCAGTCGGGGATATTGTATCCAGCTATCCTGAAAAATTACGACCCAATCATGTTTCATGTCCCCATTCGGGGCGTGCTCGAATGGGCGACGGTTGAAGACAGCGGCCGCATTTTGGCCAATGTTTGCGAGGATGATGTGCCGGAAGAATTCTGGAACCGATTCTATAATATCGGTTCAGGCCCTGAATACCGGATTTCCAATTACGAGTTCGAATGCCTGCTTTTAGACGCTATTTCGTGCCCGCGGCCCGAAAAGATTTTTGAATCGAACTGGTTTGTCACACGGAATTTCCACGGACACTGGTATCAGGATTCCGATGTCCTCGAAAACTATCTCCATTTCCGTGCAAACACACCGGTGAAAGAGTATTTCGCCGAGATGGGAAAGAGCGTCCCGTGGTATTATCATTTGGCGAAGATTGTTCCTCCCGCATTAATCAAACTCGGAATGAAACCCATGGCCTATAAGCCTGTTCAGGGAACTCAGGACTGGATTAAAACCCGCAATGAACAACGGATTGCGGCTTATTATGGCTCTTATGAGAATTGGGCCGCAATTCCTGCATGGAAAGATATGGATTTGTCCAGACCTTCCGACGAAGTCATCAACCTGGATCACGGATATGACGAGTCAAAACCTGTATCAGAACTGGGGATAGAGGATATGGTTCAGGCGGCGAAATTCCGAGGCGGCGAATGCCTGTCCAAATCCATGGAAGTAGGGGATATGCGTACCCCGTTGGAGTGGAAGTGCCAGTTTGGACATACCTTTAAGGCATCTCCGACGTTGATTTTGCTCGGTGGTCACTGGTGCCCGGAGTGCCTCCCGATGCCCTGGCGATATGATGAAATCGCCAAGGGCAATCCATTCTTTGCGCAGGTCTGGTATGCTTCCCATGAACCGGATGAAAACAATGTGTATGATGAGCACATCTTCGATGGCTGGGAGGATTGATCGTCCATGACTCAGCGTGAATTGCGGGAAATGCTTGAAAAAGTTGCCGATGGCTCTGTTTCTGTCGACGAGATGGTGCTGGCTCTGAAAAAACCTCCCATCGATGATTTGGGCTATGCAAAAGTTGATATGCATCGAGGAATACGGCAGTCGGCAGTTGAAGTCATCTATGGGGCTGGAAAATCTGCAGTTCAGATCGCCGGGATTGTCCAGTCATTGTTAAATAACAGTGAGAAAGCTATTCTGATAACTCGACTGGAACAGACTGTCGTCAAAGAAGTCGAGCATTGCCTAGGATTTCCTGTCGAATACCACGCCGAAGCACGGGTGGGAATCGTGGGAAAGAAACCGGAACCCGATGGCATGGGCGTGATTGTCGTGGCCACAGCCGGAACATCAGATATCCCCGTGGCGCAGGAAGCGGCCCTGACCGCAGAGTTCCTGGGAAATCGCGTGACGAGGCTGTTTGATGTCGGCATCGCCGGATTGCATAGGATTATATCGAACCTCGATGTGTTTCAGCAGGCTCGTGTGATTATTGCCGTTGCAGGTATGGAAGGGGCATTGCCAAGTGTATTGGCAGGATTGGTCGACTGTCCTGTCATTGCAGTGCCCACAAGCGTGGGATATGGCGCTTCATTTCAAGGACTGGCCGCATTGCTTGCCATGCTCAATTCCTGTGCCTCGGGTGTGAGTGTTGTCAATATCGACAATGGCTTTGGCGCTGCATTTCAGGCAAGCCTCATTAATCATGTATCAACGGAGAAAATAGGATGAAAACGCTTTTTTTTGACTGTTCCATGGGGGCGGCAGGGGACATGATAGTCGCCGCATTGATTGAACTGCTGCCTGAACCTGATAAGTTCGTTCAGAAGTTTAACGCGCTTGGTCAATTTGGATTGGGGAGTGTCGCGCTTCAAACCGAAAAGGTTTCGAGATGTGGTATCGTTGGCACGCATGCAAGAATGCTCGTTACTCCATCCGGCCATGATGAAACCGTCGAGGAACAAATAGATGACCATGACCATCACGATGCCGATGATGCTCATTGTCACGGTCATCACGACCATCACGATGCCGATGAAGCTCATTGTCACGGCCATCATGACCATCACGATGCCGAAGAAGCTCATTGTCACGGCCATCACGTCGGTGGACATTGCCACGAACACGGGCATGTGCATGGCATGAGACTGTCTGATATTTGCGGTATTTTGAGTAAAATCGGGGTATCAGAATCCGTTCGACATCACTGTGAGGCCATTTTTGAACTGATAGCCTCTGCAGAATCTCATGTTCATGGCTGTCCCATAGAACAGGTTC
>JAZODZ010000663.1:0-1661 GCA_045597285.1 Myxococcota bacterium | reverse complement strand
GCGGCCTCGCGGGGCCGATGTCGTGATCAAGGCCAATGGCGAGCAGACGAGCATTTATTTCGTCAGTCCGAGGAAATTTGTGGAAATTATGACGAGCGGCGATGTCCTGAACGCGCTCGAAGGCGAAATTTCAGAGACATTCAGTGCGCCGGAAAAGACGGTTTATCACCAGATTAAATGCCGCGATGACGTGAAGGAAGCGCAGAACATTCTGACGCGTTCGCTTCGCAAGCCGCTCGGACGCGATGCCGACGGCCTCGTGGCGTACGCGATCAACCGCCCCTGCTCGCTGTTCATCAGCAAGCGCATTGCGAATTCGTTCATCACGCCCAACATGGTGACGGCGTTCGGCTTGATTCTCGGGCTGGGCGCGGCCGCGTTGATGTTTTTCGGCGGCGAATTCCCGTGGATGATGGTTCTCGGCGTCGTCCTCTGGCAAATTTCTTCGATGGTCGACGGCATCGACGGCGAACTCGCCAGAATGCGCATGAGCCCAAGCCACAAGGGCGAATGGTTCGACACCGTGGCCGACGACGTGACCAATATCACCTTCATGTTCGGCCTCGGCCATGCCATCTCGGTCCTCGAAGAAGAAATGCTTTATTTCTATGTGGCATCGTCTGTCTGCGTCCTCATGGTCGTTGCATGCCTGTGGTTTTATCGCGAATTCGTCAAAATGGGCATCGCGAGCCACAACCACTTCGAATGGGGCTTTGAATCGGAAAACAAGGAAAATAAAGGAAATGAGCATCGCAATATTTTCCGCAAAGGCATCGACATGATCGCCGGCGGGTTTGCCTGGATTGCGAAACGCGATTTCTATACATTCCTCATCATGTTGCTCGTCATCTTTTCCCTCTATTTGCCTGCGTATTACGTCATGCTGACGGGCGCGACATTTGTGGGCGTCGGCGGCATCTGCGCACTGGCAATCCGCGCCTATCGCAACGCTCGCAAACGTGCGGCGGAGAAAAAAGCGCGTAAGAAAGAGGGCGCGAAAAAGACTGAGGCTGAAAATAAATCTGACAAAGATGAAGAAAAGACTGAAGAAGCCGAAGGGAATTGAGACTTTGGGATAAGCGGCTATCTCGCCATGCTTCGATACGCCGCTTTGCCTGTGCTATTCGCCACGGGCGAATACGCACAGGCGCATATTTTTTGTCATGCATAAAGTGGTGTGTCTTTTGTCCACATGTAACCACATCGGATAGAAAACGCACCGCTTCAAACCGAGAAAGGTTTTACAAACTCATTACAATTCGTTGAATTATAGACGGAAATTGTGTTTTAAACCAATCGATACAAAATGGCACATTTTCTGCTATTACCCTCGGAACCGTTTTTTCGGCTCCCCCCAAAAAACGAAGAAAACCTGGAAATACTGGAGATTGAGAAATGGATGATTATGCCAGACGTTATCGTCTGATGTGTCCCGGCCCTGTGAATGTATCGGAGCGCGTGATGAACGCGATGACAGGTAGCGAGATTGGACACCGCGAAGTCGAATTTTCTTCGCTTCTGAGCGCAATTCGTCGAAATTGTCTCAACATTATGAACCTTTCCGAGGAAAAGTATTCATTGGTTGTGATCACGGGGTCGGGTTCCGCGGCGAACGAATCCGTTCTTTGCAGTGCGATTCGTCCGGAAGACTCTGTTTTGTC
>JAZODZ010000662.1:0-2624 GCA_045597285.1 Myxococcota bacterium | reverse complement strand
TTCGTAATCGTACCGGATTTCAATGAGTTCCTTCTTGTTTTCGGGATTCAGGGTGCCAGAAGCCTGTTTTGGATTCCATGCACAACGATTGGAGTTTTTGCAGGCCTCGATTCGAGCAGTGGCATCTTCTTTACCGTCAGTCACGAGCCACGAGAGGGCAGCAATAAATTCCTGCTGTTCGAGCACTTTGACGAAAGCGGTACAAAGTGATTTGTAATCCTTGCTTCGGCACGCATGTTTTTTAGACCAGCGTTCGGTTCTCGGGATATTGAGATTATTGGTGTAACTCTGCGGGTAGATGTCGATTTCCTTGACGGATTCCATCTGTTCGCCGATCTGCATCAAGTTGACGGCATCGAGGCCACGCGGTTCAATGCGCTTTGTTTCCCAGTCAAAGATGAACTTGGCGACATGGATTTCGTTCAATTCCTTCCACTGGAAGTATGCAGAGTATTCATCTTTAAACTCATGCATGACAGTCCAGCCGATGATTTCATCCTCGGAATGCTTGTCCTGCTTTGAGAGCTTGAGGAAGTGAAGCAAAAGAACGCCGCCGAAGCTCATGCCTTTATCGAACTGATGCGCAGAAATTGCATTGATGACGGCTGCCGGCCTTTTCAGATTCTCTTCAACAGCTGCATAGTTAAAGATAGTACGGTCGAAAACGCTCGCCATGGCATTGCGCGGAACGACTTCCTTGGTCTCGATATCGACAATCCAAACCGGCCCGACGACGACATTTTCATCGTGATAATCGAGATAAACTTCGTATTGTGGGTCTGGCGTCTGGTTTTCGTCGCCCATATCGGTATCGAGATGAAGCGCTCTCCACTCCCCTTTTTTGAGGAATGTCATTTGGAAGCGGTTTTCAAGAAGCTGGCTGTTGACGAGTGAATCAATGGTCACTTCTTCAGGATCGACCTTAATTTTAGCGCCCGATTTCTGATGCTCCATAAGTGCATCGATATATTCCGGCTTCTGAACCTTATAGTTGCGGACGATGTTGATGGCGTCTTTTTCGTGCCCGGAAAACTTATCGCGAACAATGATTCTGTCAGAAGTTTTCTGAGCTGTGATATCCGTTTGGGAACCAGAATTGCGGGCACAGATCACGTAAATGAGTGCGCCGCCAAGCACAAGAACAATCACGCCGCAAATGACGATGAGAACAATAACTACGTTTCGATTCATGACACACCCTTAAAACGACACAAACCGAGAGGGCGTTTAACACGGTTGGGCGTTTGCGACAATAGGCAATCTTTCAAATTGCACATTTGCGATAACTGTTCAGCCTTACTTTATCAGATTATTGCACTTGGATTCGAGCCCTTTCAGGTTCTGCTTTTTGCCGCCTTTGGCCGTGCACATCTTGTTAAGCACACCGTCGACTGTACTGGCAAGAGACCACAAGCCGATTTTGGCATTAATGGCTTCTTTCTGAGCAGCGCAAATCTGTCCGATTTTTGAAGTCGATTGCGCAAATTCAATGTTAGCAAACGCATAACCCTGTCTGGCAAGTTCGGTTGCAAAGTCGTATGAAGCATTATTCTTCTCGTAACCGATATAGGCGAGGTTACGTTTTTTGGTCGTATCAAAACCGCATGAGCCGTCAGTCTGGGTCTTTTCGCAAGAGATGGTAACGACGGACTGATACGGCAACATTTTCTGAGCGGCATCCCAGGCTTCATACCCCATCGGTTCGTTGTCACAGTCGTAACTCGTATTTTTTATGCAGGTATAGTAACCATATGTGTTTCGTTCTTTGTCGCATTCGGGGGCGTCAATGCCTTCGACGCGGATATCGAAACGGATATTTTTCCATTGTTTGGACTCGGAATCGTATTCGTAGTCGTTGCATGTGCCGTCGGTTTTAGCGCGAACCCAGAGCGTGTCGCCGTCCGTCCATTGAAGAATTGTGGCTTTTGACCCCGGTTTTAATTTGCATGGCGGCAGATCGTCGGTGCAAATGCCTTCTTGAGCCTTGCAGTATGCGGAACATGTCTTTTGGTTAACCCAGGTATTGCAGTTGCCGGATTTGACGCATTTCTGAAGAGTTTTGCCATTGCAGCTATAGGTGTCGAGCGTACACGTGCCCGCGCATTCACTGCATTGGGCGTTTTGGCAAGCCACCGGGCATGTCTGCGAAACCGTCCATTCGGTGCATCCACTTGCACCTTTGACGCACGTCTGAATATCCTTGCCATTGCATTGCGTATTGCCGAGCGTGCAGGCATCCTGACAGCAATTGAGTAGGTCAACTGCGTTGTCAATCCAGCCATTACAGCCGTTTCCAAGCGACTGACACATCTGGGTTTTATGATTGGCACTGCATTGGAGTGCGCCTTCAATACACGATTCAGTGCATTGAACAGGAAGGCAATTGAGAAAGTTCTGGGGCTGGTCCTGCCAGGTCAGGCAATGCGATTCGTTGCGCGTACAAAGCTGAGAAGTGCCATAAGTACTGCACCGTGGTGCAGCATTCTCGTCGCATTCATCGACACCGTTAGTACAGGTTTCATCGGTCGGATCATCTTCACATTCACAGCCAACGGCCAGGCCAATCGACAGAACAGACAGGACAGAAATCAGGCAATGCCGAGCGCTCCATTTCATGCTTTACC
>JAZODZ010000661.1:0-8834 GCA_045597285.1 Myxococcota bacterium | reverse complement strand
GTGACCTGATCGGGCGTAAACACCTGCCCGGGCTGATATTCAATTCGGCACACCGTCTGGGAATGTTTATATCCTTCGTCTTCGCTGCCGCTAATGAGCGTACCATAATTGCCAACCCACACGTAATCTTTACCGCCCGTCCGTTCTATGCTCATATTCTGAGCATGACCCGAGGCAACGATCGTCATCGGTTTCGAATTGTTATCCTGAGGCTTGTTCTGAAATATAATCGCGCCATTCTTCTTCAATGTCGTCCCGTTCGTGAGTTTCTGATTATATTTCAGCTGCGAAAAATACATGAAATCGCTGCTATAAAAATCAAATCCCTGCGACACTCGCGTGGGCGTATTCAATGTAAGAAGACCGCTGTATATATGCGTATATTTGCCGTCTTTTTTCTCTGCCAGATTATCTTTAAAGTGATTCGGGTTGAGCACGCGGACTTTAACCGATGCCGAAAGGTTTGTCCCATCGAGGGTTGCGGTGCATGTCGCTTCGCCCACGCCCACCGAATCGAACTTACAACCGACATTCTTGCTCACCTTGATGACGTTCGTATTCGATGCCTTGAGTTTGATTTTATCCTTACAGGGCGCATTCGACAGATCGTATGAATTCTTTTCCGTCTTGATAAAAAGTGTCGAATACGAACTCGTGCGGCCGCTGAAACTTGGGTCAAGTATATCCAGTTCTGTCGCGCCAAACTTAAAGGATTTAATCACTTCACTGCCGCACATGGCCGGACACACGCCATTGGCATCGCACGTCGTCGCACACGTCGACGGACACTGGCAAACGCCATTGGCATCGCAGCTCGTTTTGCACGTCGACGGACACTGACAAACGCCGTTATCATCGCAGCTCGTCTTGCACGTCGACGGGCACTGACAAACGCCGTTGGCATCACAACTCGTTTTGCACGTCGACGGGCACTGGCAAACGCCGTTTTCATCGCAACTCGTCTTACACGATGGCGCACACTGGCACGTGCCGTTGTCATCGCAATTCGTCGTACACGTTTCCGGACACTGGCAGACACCATGATCATCGCAACTCGTCTTGCACGCCGCAGGGCACGTCGTCGGACAGCTCCCGTCGTCGAGGCACGTCGTCGGGCATTCATCCGGGCACGTCGATTCACAAATGCCATTCTCGTCACACGCATCCGGACACGCGTCGGGACACTTTTTCTGCGGCTCGGGACAAACCCCGTCTGTGCAATTATCCGGGCACGCATCGGGACAAGTCACCGTGACATCGCTGTTGCACTTGCCATCCGTGCAGTCATCCGGACAACTCTCGGGACACGCATTCGGTTCGCCATTGCACACGCCATCGGTACAATCATCCGGACAATTTTTCGGGCAGACATCGACTTCTTCGCCTTGATGTTCCTCTTCTTTCGGCGTGCAGACACCATCGACGCAAGTACCGGTACAGTCCTCAGGACACTTTTTTTGTTCGGGTTCGACGGTTTCGCAATCCCATTCCCCCCCCTTGCACGTGCAATTATCATAAGGTTTTGCCGCCTCATTACACGTCATCTCTTCCCTATCCACATCCGACACGATGAGCTCTCCCTCGCCACAGCCAAGAAGAATCGAAGCCGGCAAAACAACACTCGCAAACAAATTCAGATTTGATTTTTTCATAAGGCCTCTCCTGTCATTACGCCCATTAAATTATACATTTTGCAACCACGAATGACAATGAAACATAACATTACTGCTCGTAACGATTCATATTTTATTGTCGGCACGCCTATTGACATACGGCGTGCCCGCAGCGCTATTGCATACGCGCTGCGATAATTTGGCAGAACATCGAACCTTTATATCGATAACGTCCATATAAAGTCTGCCACATTCTGCCACCCACGACATCGTTCACATACTAATGGGTAGACAGTGCACAATTTATATAATGTACCGCGCGTATGAAATAGCGCGGTACCGCGTGGCGTATGAAATAGCCACGCGACGTGCGGCGCACCGCCGTCAGGCGGCAGCCCACGCCCAAAATTTATCCGACCGTCGAAATTTCGTTGCATATCTCAAATGTTTATCCGATAATTTCTTAATCATTTTTCGGGTATGGCGGGATGGTCCCGGAACCCAATCTTTTACTTTGGAGAAGGATAGTGAAAGACACAACTTTTTTGACAGATGCACAGTTTGCATGTCAGGCATCGAGCTGCGAATTTTGTGAAAACAAGCCCTGCATGACGGCTTGTCCGGTCAACTGCTCGCCGGCCGATTTCATCATGGCCGCAAAACAGGGCGAGAAGAGCGATATCGCACGTGCGGCAGCTGAAATTCTGACAGCCAACCCGATCGGCGGTGTCTGCGGTCTGATTTGCCCGAATCAGTACTGCCAGAAAGCGTGCAGCCACAAAGCGCTGGACGGTTCGGCCATTGAAATTCCCAAAATGCAGGCCTACGTCATTCAGAAAGCCAAGAAACTTGGTGTCATGCCCGAAATCAAACGTTCGGCCACGAAAGGCAAAACCGTCGGCATCATCGGCGGCGGCCCCGCCGGTGTCGCAGCGGCAGCAGTGCTCGCCCAGCGCGGTTATGACGTCGTCATTTACGACCGCAACGACAAGCTCGGCGGCGCCCTCACGCTCATTCCCGACGACCGTCTTCCCAAAGACGTGCTCGCCAGCGACATCGAATGGGCACTCAAGGGCAACGGCGTCACGATCAAACTCGGAACGCAAGTGACAGTCGACGAAGTCGCCGCAAAACACGATGCCTGCCTCGTCGCCGTCGGCCGCTACAAACCTTACAAACTCAACATCGAAGGCGAAGACAAAGCCCTCTATGGCAACGATTTTCTCGCCAAGAAACCGGCCCTGAACGGCAGAACCATCATCATCGGCGGCGGTGCCATCGCCGTGGACTGCGCACTCGAAGCACTCCGCCTCGGTGCATGCTGCGTCGAAATGATCGCCAACGAAAAATGGTCTGAACTCCCCCTCACCCCGAACGAGAGGAAACACATCGAAGATGCCGGCATCGAAGTCACGGGCCGCACCCGCGTGACCAGGATCATCGTCAAAGACGGTGCCGTCGCGGGCATTGAAACCAAGCGCGTTCGCCTGAACGGCACCAAGTTCAGCATCCGCGACATGGTCGATGTCGATGGCACGGAATGCACCATGATGAACGTCAAGAACGTCATCATCGCCATCGGGAATGCCTCGGAAGTCGCCGTCGAGAGCAAGAAGGGCGTCTTCTATGCCGGTGACTGCTGGCATGGGCCGTCGACAGCCGTCGAAGCCGTGGCTACCGGTAAAAACGCCGCCGCCGCGATTGATGACTATCTGAATGGCAAAGAAGCCGATCTCAAGGTCGTCCGTCCCGCAAAGAGCGAAGTCAAGATCGAAGGCTACAATGCAGTTCCCGTTTCGCTCGAAACCGATTTCTTTGGCCGCAAGCTCCCCAACCCGTTCCTTCTCTCGGCTGCGCCTCCTTCGGACGGCCTCAATCAGATGCGCCGCGCCCTCAAGGCAGGCTGGGCCGGCGGCTTCATGAAAACCGCTTTCGATTCCGTCCCCATTCACATTCCCGCCGGTTATATGTTCCAGCTCGACAACGAAACGTTCGCCAACTGCGACAACGTTTCCGAGCATCCGATCAACCGCGTCTGCGAAGAAGTCAAGACACTTCGCGCTGAATTCCCCGATCGCCTCATCGCCGTTTCCACCGGCGGCCCCGTCACAGGCCACGACGATCACGACAAGGCCGGCTGGCAGTCCAACACCCGCAAATTTGAAAAAGCCGGTGCCATGGCCATCGAATACTCCCTCTCCTGCCCGCAGGGCGGCGACGGAACCGAAGGCGACATCGTTTCACAGAACGCTGCCCTCACGGCCAAGATTATCGACTGGGTCATGGAAATTTCCGATCCCGAAATTCCAAAACTCTTCAAACTGACCGCAGCCGTGACCAGCGTTGCCGTCATTCTCAAAGCCATCAAGGCCGTCTTTGACAAATATCCCGGCAAAAAAGCAGGCGTCACACTCGCCAACACCTTCCCCTCGTTCACGTTCCGCAAACACATCGACGGAAAAGAACACGCATGGGATCAGGGCGTCGTCATCGGCATGTCCGGCCATGGTGTTACCGCAATTTCCAACAACTCGCTGTGGTCAGTCCGCAACAGCGGCATTGCCGTCAGCGGCAACGGCGGCCCGATGAACTACAAAGATGCCGCCAACTTCCTCGCCCTCGGTGCCATCAACGTCCAGTTCTGCACCATCGCGATGAAATACGGCGTCGGCATTGTCCGTCACCTCTGCGAAGGCCTCTCCAAGAACATGGAAGAACGCGGCATTAAATCGATCGACGAACTCATCGGACGCGGCAAAGACAGCCTCACCGACTTCATGGATCTCAGCCCGGTCAAACGCATTCCGCAAATCGACGAAGACCTCTGCGTCAAATGCGGAAACTGCACGCGCTGCTCCTATTTCGGCCTCATCCAGGAAGGCGACAAGATCGTTGCACATCCCGAAAACTGCGTCGGCTGCACCATCTGCGCACAGAAATGTATCGCCAAAGCCATCACGATGCGCGACCGCACCGCAGAAGAACTCGCCGCTTATCCCGATCCCCTCAAAGGTTGGGAAAACAAGTAATATCAACGGTTTATTCTAGCAGTGGCTAGAAGACACGATTCACCGGTGCCCATTTCGGGCACCTTTATTCCCCCCAAGGAGGATACAATGGACAGTGTGAATTATTGGCTCATCGAAATGAATCCCGAAGTCTGGGACATCTCCAAATGCGGTCTCGGCTATCGTCAGACGCTCGACTCCAAGAACAAAGCCGGCGCCCTCAAACCCCGTCTCGGCGAACTGAAAACCGGCGAACTCGTTCTCGTTTATGAAGCGACCGTGAACAAGGCCATCACCAAAGTTCTCGTCGTCGACAGCCCGCGTGAAATGATCAACGACGATGTTTGCCGCGATGCCGTGGTCAAAATCATTGCCGAAATCCCCGCCGTCACACTCGATGACCTGAAAGACAAAATGCCGGATCTCCACAAACGCATTGCCTCTCCGGCTGCCATTCACTGCCTGACCGCCGAGGATTTCCACGGCGTGATGAAACTCGCCTACAGCAAATAATTTAATCGTCTTTGATGCGAGTTTAGCCACGGATGGCGATAATTATTTTTGCCCCCACTCCACGGATGGAGTGGGGGCATTTTTTTTGGCTATCGCCCCGTTGCCGCCTTCATACCAAAGCATGAATATCAGGGGCCGCCCCGTCCATGGGGCGGCGTGCGGTAGCCGACATCGTGCTGTGTTGTGTCTTGTGTAGATGTCCTTGATCTACCCTGAATTGTTTGCGTTACTCGCATGCATTTAATATTAGGAATATACTGCAATCCATGGATTGGACTAAACCCGGCAGACTTTTCATTAGTTGATGAACTATTGCCTACTGCCTACTGCCTATTGCCTGGTTTCGATAAAACCACGTAATTCAGAAACACCACTAAGAGCTGAATAGATACTATGATTCCTTTAACCAAGACGGAGTCAATATTGCCCCCCTAAACATACACTCCATATTTGTAACGTTTGAGACATCCCATTTTTCGAGGGGTTGGTTGAATGACAATGCACCAGCAAACATGTAACTCATATCTGTAACGTTTGAGACATCCCATTTTTCGAGGGGTTGGTTGAATTTGTATGCGTCATAAAACATTTCAGACATATCTGTAACGTTCGAAACATCCCATTTTTCGAGGGATGCATTCATAGATTTAGCGCCTTGAAACATTCTTTTCAATGAAGTCACATGCGACAGGTCAGGCTGGTCATCCGCAGAGATGTTGAAATACTCACATTCATAAAACATTTCTTCCATATTTAACCAACCAATATCCCCCCACTGGCAGACATCTATGATGTGATAAGATTTTTTATCTCGAATATATAAACCAGGCAGATTTCCTCTAAACGATATTTTGTATTTTCCCTTCTGTTTGAATGTATGGCTGAAATTACCTTTAAATGATTTATATTCTCCTTTCTCGGAATCGCTACACGAGACCTCATATTCTACGTTTTTGTTTTTGCAGTTATCCCTGTTGATTTCATATTTGACCCTTGCATTATTCATACGTGTCTCAATTTCAATGATGAAAGGCCGCATGGTTTCAAATTTAGAACATTTGGTAGTGCTATTTTTGGCTTTTGTGCCTGTGTTGTTTTGGGTTTCTTCTGCGTTACCATTCTCGCCGGGGATGAATACAGCATCTACTTTCTCCAGTTCAACCATGAACTGTTCCTCTGTCCAGAGTTGTATATTTGCGCCATTGCCGTTGAGTTCCTCTGCCTTTTTCCATTTGGCACTTGTATTGGAAGTAGCGACGAGGATGGAGAGATTCCTGGTGACAGATGAAGCGACTTTGCCGCCCAGTGAGACGACCTTTGCCTCGGCATCTTCCCGTTTCATGTTTTTCAGTTTGCCCGTGAATAGAATAGTCATGCCAGAAAATGACATAATCATTTCTCCTTTTTTGCAAAAATATAAAGTATGAAGTGACAAAACAGATTTATAACGTACACTTGTTATAAATTTGTCTCTTCATAAAAAAGAATAAAATAAAGTCAACCCTTATTTGACTAAAGGTATGACTTTTATTCATCAAGTAAATCAATGGGTTATAGTGCAGATGTGAGGGTGTAGCGAGTAGGCACATGTCGTGACACGTGCCGAGCTCGGCGTATCGCAGATAGCTCGCAGGCAAGATATAGAGCCCCAAATAAATAATCCTCGCCATTTGGGGATGGGCGAGTTATTCTGAAAGAGACGTTCCACGGAACGTCTGTACAAAGATTCATGATTCAAGGAGGGACGTCCAACGGAACGTCTGCAAATAGTGGATGACAATGGCAAGAGCCCTTGGAATGACGGAGATATGCCATGCAGGAACGGTTTTTCCCAATTGGGATTCAGACATTTGAAGAAATCCGTGATCGCCATGCAGTGTATGTCGATAAAACTGGCTTGATTTACCGGATGGTGACAACGGGCAAGTACTACTTCCTTTCTCGTCCAAGGCGTTTTGGCAAGTCTTTGCTCGTTTCGACGCTCAAAGCCTATTTTGATGGGCGCAAGGATCTTTTTGACGGGCTGGCAATGGCACAGCTTGAGAAAGACTGGAGCCAGTATCCCGTGCTGCATTTTTCGCTGAGCTTAAAGCGGATTACCAATATTGAAGGATTGAGGAATTTGCTCGATTATCTGTTGTGTGAGATGGAGCAGATTTATGGGCGTGGCAATGTAGCGAATTGTGAATACGGTCTTCGCATGGCAAATCTAGTATTGCGTGCAAATGCACAAACTGGAAAAAAAGTCGTGTTGCTTTTTGATGAATACGATGCACCGATTTTGGATACCATGCATGATGAAAAACTCATGGAGTCCGTCCGTCAGCAGTTGCGGGATTTTTACAGTCCAATCAAGGATTTGGACAGCAAACTTCAATTTGTGTTTATCACCGGCATCAGCAAATTCAGCCAGTTGAGTATATTCAGTGAACTGAACAATCTGACGACGATCACGATGAACGGTGAATATGCTGCGATTTGCGGTTTTACGCGGGATGAAATCGTCACGCAACTTGCGCCTGAAGTCGAGAACCTGGCCAAGGCCATGAATGTCTCTGTCAATACAGCCTTATTGCGTCTAAAACGCAAATATGATGGTTATCATTTTTGTGAATCGCCACTGGATATCTACAATCCTTTCAGTCTGTTAAATTGCCTGAAAGAAAAGAAGCTTCGCAATTATTGGTTTTCAACAGGCACGCCGACACATCTGACTAAATTATTGAGTCAATATACATTGCGGCCAGAGGAACTGGAAGGTTTTGCAGCAGGAGAGATGGATTTTTATGTACCCATTGAACATGCGGAAACACCAATTCCTGTATTATATCAAAGCGGTTATGTGACGATAAAATCATTTCGAAGTGAAATCTATACATTGGGATTTCCTAACGAAGAAGTCCGTGTGAGTTTTCTTAAAGGTCTGGCTCCATACTATACTGGGCAAACTGCGACTGGAAATAATTCATTTTTGATACGCCTCATGACATCACTGAATGATGGTGATGTGGATCAGGCCATGACTTTATTGCGTTCGTTCTTTAGCTCAATTCCATACAATGCCGAAAAGCAGGATGAGGATCACTATAAAACCATATTTTATTTAATCTTTACACTGGCATCCGAGTATTCGGTACGCTCAGAACAATGTAGTGCCGCAGGCCGCTGTGATGCGTTGATAGAAACCGAAGATACCATCTATGTGTTTGAATTCAAACTCGATGGCACCGCCGAAGAAGCACTCAAACAGATTGACGATAAAGGCTATGCGATCCAGTACGAAGCCAGTAACAAGAAGGTCGTCAAGGTCGGTGTGAATTTTGAGAATGACAAGCGAACGATAGAACGATGGATCGTAGGGTAACAATGGCCATCCCTGTTTTTTAGATTCCTCGTTAGTTCTATGCACTCATATATCGAATATCGAATCACATTCCACTGCTTTTTCTTTGCATTAATCTTAATGAGTATATAGGCATCAATACCACGGGTGCCGAAAGCTGCCAAAAGCCCTAATGGTTTTTAACAATGAACAATCAATGGACTTTGGGTACTCCGTGGAGCCAGAAAAGGCAGTCTCATTTTCTATGTCCACAAAAAAGAGGCTGAATAGTTTAGTTATAAAAGATAAATGGCTTCTTTCTTTTCCTTATATTTGTTCGATTTTTTGCCTACGGGTTTAAGTTTTACATTTTTATCC
>JAZODZ010000660.1:0-1944 GCA_045597285.1 Myxococcota bacterium | reverse complement strand
CTTGCCAACCATGAGATCGACAAGCGATTTTCCGAGTCCTTCCTTGTCGAGATTCAGATATTCAAGAAGGCTCGTTGGGTCAGAAGATGCAACCCAATACGAACGAAATTCCCCACTTTCAATCGCCTGCATCACAGAGTTCGGATTATAGGTCGAACCCACTTTTTTTAATTTATACCCATCATACCAGTATTTCATTTTTGCCATATCGACATGAAATTCATCACAAAGCGATTGAACCTCATCTTTGGTAAATCCCACGTAGGGGGCAAACCTGCCAGGCTGCAAAATGGTATATTCCCTGAATTCCGAAATCGCCGACTGGCTTCCGTCCTTCTTAATCGGGAGAATGCCCGTCATATAGGCTGCGGCAAACACCTTGTTCGTGATTGCACTGTTCTTGAATAAACTGCGCAGAAACTCGAGATATGCTTTTTGCATTTCAGCTGTGAAAGCCTTGTCCCGAATCGGTGTATCCCATTCATCAATGATGGCGATAAATTTTCGGCCACTCACATTGACAACATTGTTAAGCAAATCAGCCAAGGCATCCGTATGTTCAACCTCGGGATAAAGCATATAGATTTCGTTGGACACCTTTTCACAGATACTCGAAAGCATCCTTCCAAACCCAGCCATGCCGATGAATCCAGAGATATCAATATATAGGATGTTATACTTGTTCAGATGTTCCCGATACGTCTCGTCCTTTGCAATTTCGAGATCGTCAAACAAAGGTGCCGAGTCACATCCCCAACTGTAATACGCACAGAGCATCTGTGCCGCATACGACTTACCGAATCGTCGTGGCCGACTGATGCAGCTGAGTTTATCCCGCTTGCCAATCGTGCGATTTATCACGCCGATAAGCCCGGATTTGTCTACGTATTTATCGTTCCGATTAACGCGGAATGCCTCATTGCCCGGATTGATGTAAATGCCCATCGCCGCCTCCAGCTCATTCTGACAGTGGGGCATACCCCACTGTCATTCTCTTCGCACCATAACTCGCCCATCTCCAAATGGCGAGGGAATTTTGAAGGGGATCGTCAAAGCACTCGTAGAGAATGATCATGTCGATGTCGTCAAAGTACTTATCGATACAGGCGTTTGATACTAGCCCAGGGTTATTGTTGCGTAACCCTATATTATTTATGGAGACCAGCTTTCAATCCTGCACGTATGCTTCTTGTCGGGATCATCCTTATCATAACAGATTCCGACCAATAGTATTTCGTCTGTATAATTTTGTATAGAAGCTGGATAATTGCGTTGTTTGATTTGTGCAATCGCACCTTCGGCATCTCGTTCGGGATGTGCTTTATCAAGAGCCTTGAGTTCAATCACGAGTGCGGGATAATCCGAATTGCGTTTTGGCAAATAGACAATATCGGCATAGCCAGTGCCACCGGCGAGTTCTTCCATTTGTACATATTCATCGCGGCAGGCGAAATAGGCGAGTTTAATCGTGCCGCGAAGGGATTGTTCGTTGTTATAATGGCGAGGACTGTATTCCTCGGTATGTACTTTTTGGAGTTCTGCGGCGACTTTATCGGCATACATATCCGCCGTGTCTTTCATCAATTGTACACTGCGCTTTACGCGCTGGATTGTTTCGACGTGTGTCACCCTATGTACAGACTGTGCATATTCCATGCGGATTTCCTCGTTCGGGATGCGCACAGTCTCGCGTTCCTCATCATAAGCCAGATAACCGTAATGTGTCAGCAACGTGAACACATCATCTTCAGTTTCGAGACAAGATGGATCGTTGCGGAACAAACCCGGACGAAGAGGTATTTCCTTGCCAACCATGAGATCGACAAGCGATTTTCCGAGTCCTTCCTTGTCGAGATTCAGATATTCAAGAAGGCTCGTTGGGTCAGAAGATGCAACCCAATACGAACGAAATTCCCCACTTTCAATCGCCTGCATCACAGAGTT
>JAZODZ010000659.1:0-11952 GCA_045597285.1 Myxococcota bacterium | reverse complement strand
GGAGTTATTCAGGGGATTTCGACTGTACACGGCGAGAAGATAATCGATGCCATCGACATTGAGGAAGAAGGAACCACCCGAATCTCCAAGTGTTGGACAGGATTCCTTGCAATCCGCAATCGCAACGCTCACGCGTGATTTGTGGCATTTGCTTGTGCGTGGTCCCGTGCCGTTTGAACAATATGCCGTCAACGGCAGTTCTGTCTTTCGTTTTACCGGGAAGGTTTCGCTGACATCAAATTGGGAATTACCCATACCGATGATTAGAAGGTTGACAGATCCACTTTCAATGTCGTTTACACTCGGGACGAGATCATGCGGCAATAGCGGCGATGGATGGCCAACAGACGAAGGCACGCTTTCTTTGAGTTTGATAATGCCTATATCGTGACTCATATAGTATCCACCCGATTCTTCATTATATTGGCATGAATAATCCGGCGAGATGATGCCACTTTCAATAGGAAACTTATGCCAAAAAACCTGATTGCTTACTTGTGCAACGTATGCATTTTGTAATGATAGTTCTGACATGTCGCATTTGACAATACAGTGTGCGGCAGTCAGTATGTAATTGTCAGAAATGAGTGTACCTGAACAGTTGTATTGTTTGTTACCGTCTAAGGAAGTAATTTTCACTGTTGAGGTGTGTTTATAATCCTCTACAATCTGCCCGCCGACAACTGGCTGTGTTATGCTATTAAATTCATTAGGGGGAATATTAGTGTTTTCCTGAGAACAGGCATTGGACAACACTAAAGCAGAAATGAGCGCGATGATGTTTGTTTTTTTCATAAAAGTCTCACGATAAGTATGGTTTAAGAGCGATAAAATCGATCAGCCATACGCGATGATCTGTCTGATAATCTTCGACAATCCAGCTGTAAAACGGTGCCCATGATTTGACATTATCCAGGACGACGCTGTCGCCGGTAATGACGAACTCTTTGTCATAGAACGATTTGTCACATGCGTCAATGAGGTTTACTTCGACATCGACCGGATAATCCTCGGCAAGATGAAGAATGAGAACTTTGAGATTTCGGGAATTGGATACGGGACTGTCGATGTTGATGATCGCTTTGGCGACATGGAGTTTGGCGAGTTGAGACAGAATGAGTCGAATGCCAGGCTCAGTTTTGTCGATGATTTTGTAGGAACCTTTCAAGTTGGCGAGGTCGCGGATCGAACCATCGAGGCAACGGAAAATGGGCGATTCGGATACGACGGATTCCATCAGGATAATGGCGTTAAAGCCATCGATATAGACGGTTTTTTCGCACAAATCTTCGCGGTTAAGCCTTGATTTTTGGCGCATTTGGACGGTTTTGTCCGGATCGAGACTTCTCGACAGGGCAACGCGTTGCATTTCTGAAAGCTGGTAATGCTCCATGGCGATGTAAACCGCTCGCTTTAGATTGTAGCCACGGTTCATCAGAAATAGGGCATCGATTGCGGCTTCGCGCAGGACAGGTACGGCCTGTGGCCCAAATAGTTCCTCGTATTCCGGCAAGTAGCCGCGTCGAATCGTTCTCATGATGCAATTCCGTTGAATCAGTTATTATTTCCTTGTTCTGCCTTTTCGAGCTCGGCCAAAAACTTTTCCTCGTTCCATAGTGCGATGTTGGCGCCCTTTTCATTGAGTTCCTGTGCTTTTCGCCATTTTGTCGACGTTTGCGAGGTTGCCACCAGAACCGAAAGCGTTTTGGAAACACCGGTTGCCGTCTTGCCGCCAAGCGCCTCGACGCGAGCCTGGGCTTCTTCGCGTTTCATGTGTTCGAGAGAACCCGTGAAAAGGAACGTTTTGTTGGTGAATGGGGTGTCCATTGCTTTATTGGTAACGAGCGCGTCTTCGTCAATCACAACATACTGAAGCAGATCATCAATCACTTTTTTACGATTCTTCAGACCATTGCAAATCGATATTGCCGTCTTTTTCGACTTTTTCTCATCGTTGGCAATGCTGTCGCGAATCGTTTCAAAGGATGCTGATTTTAATCCTTCAATGTTTGTAAAATGTTTGAGTAATTCTGTTCTGTCGTGAACGGTGATTTTATATTTTTTAAGTAATGCATCAGTGAGTTCGGTATCGCTATCTTCCTGAAGTGTTTGAACTGCACTGAAAACCTTTATTGTCATAATGTCTTCAGGTGTGGCATTCCTTACGCGATCCAATGTGTTCAATTGAGCTAATAATTGGCTGTTTACATGCCCAAGAGAAGGAATGGACAGCGATTCGAGGAATTTTGCAAGTGGAAGCTTGCGCATGCTCTGAATAGAATCATATAATTTAGTCGGAAGAATTGCATTAGGATCATATTTTTCATTATCATCTGATGAAATCGCCATTGCAATATCTTTTACAGACAGTCGATATAAATCTGCTGGCGTCTCGATCATACTGGCATCATATAAATTTTCTATAATTTTTTCACCAAAGCCAAGGATACCAACGACTTTTGTATAATTCTCGATAAGTGCCTGTCCCGTTGCCGGACAGTCGTCGGGAGTCATACATTTCAAAAAAAGCCCTTCCAGTTTTGTGGGACCGCCACATGACGGGCAGATGTGAGGTATTTCGACTTCGACAGCCCCTTCGGGTTCTGAAACGACGTATTCGACATGGGGAATGACATCGCCGCGGCGAGAAACGAGAAGGCGAGATCCAATTTTGAGATGCACAGGTTTGCTATTTTTTCCCTGTTCGGGATCGTCTTTTCCGAGTGGGAAGTTCATCACCATACCGGCATTGGATAGCGAGGCTTTTTGTACCATGGCTCCGGCAAGTTCTACCGTGTCGAATATGGCAACGGGGGTAATGGCAGCGCCTTTGGCGACTTGCCATCGGACTTCGCGAAGGGTTGTTTCCTGTTCCATGCACGGAAATTTGTAGGCAATGGCGCATCGTGGGTGATGGGCCGTTGCGCCCATTTCTTTTTGCACTTTATTGTCGTCGACTTTAAAGACGACGCCGTCGGCATCGAAATTCCACGTTCTCCTTTGTTCGGTCATGTCGTGGCAGAATGCTTCGATATCGAGGCGGAGTTGCCGCAAATCCTGATTTCTTTTGATAATGTGGTGCTCAGGCACCGTAAAGCCTAGCTTTTCGAGTGCGTCGAATTTCATACCGTCGGTATCGAAGTCGCCGCCAACCGTTTCATAAGCAAAAAAGCTGAGATGATATTTAGCTGTTTCTTTGGGATCTTTTTGTTTGAGGCCGCCCACCGCCAGATTCCGCGCACTGATTTTGTCTCCTTCGAATGCTTCGAATGCATCCAGTGGCATATACACTTCGCCACGAACTTCGAGATTTACGGCATTGATATGCTTGGGAATTGCATCGATATAACGGACGTTTGCCGTGATATTTTCACCGATATTGCCGTTGCCACGCGTAGAAGCAATTTGCAGATTCCCGTTTTCGTCATAGACGAGGCTGCAGGCTAGCCCGTCGATTTTAGGCGTTGCCATTACGTCGCCATCAAACGAGTCAAGCCAGGTTTCGATTTCATCAAATACCATTCGGATATCGGGCTTTCGGATGGACAGCATCGGGATGTGATGAATCACCTTGCCCCGGGAAACGCTGGAAACCTCGGGAGAGGTCAGTTCATCGGCAACAGGGTTGTCTGCCTGCAAATCGCGAAGTTTCTGCACGAGCATATCGTAGGTTAAATCGGCAATGACAGGCTTGCCCTGGTTGTACAGTTCGTTATGCTTTCTGACTTCTGATTCGAGTTCAGAAACAGACATGGCATCCAGGCGGCTGAGCAGTTCGCTGTCCGGATCATGAGGTCGTTCGAGCTGTTCTGTTTTGGGGGAATTCAATTCAGCAAACAGACTTTTTTGTTTTGGCTCGGTTTCGTCGTTAAACAGAGAACGTTGCCCATTATTATTTTTCTTAGCCATACAACTGCCTTTAACTTATCGTGCTGATGGAGAAAACTTTAATCAGAGACTTCGTTGAGTTTGATCGTTTCCAGATCGTTGGGAATTAAGAGGTTGCCACTGTAATAGCGGCTGCCTTCGGCGTGGTAGAGAACTTTTCGCATCCGAAGGTTGTCGTCTTCGGTATGGTAAAGGATGAGGTTTCGCACGTGGAGGCGTTCTGCCAGTTCACAGGCATCCTTGACGGTGGAATGATTCTTTTCGTATGGGCGGTATTTGTCGGCTTCTGAATGCAGGCAAAAAGCTTCGTGCATCAGCCATTCGCTATTCCACACGATATCTTCGACTTCCGGGCTGCAGGGTTCGTCGCCGCAGCAAGTCAGTTTGTTGCCGTCATTCAGGATCATCGAAAAACCGAATTGAGTGGCTTTCGTGGAATGAATGTCGAAAAAAGTAAATTCGTGGTTCAGAATGACTCTTTTTTCCAGATCGTAGACCGGAATGAGGTGGATTCTTTCGCCGATATGGCGCGTCTGTTTGGACTGGAGCAGCATGAAACACAGCTCGCGAATCGTGTTGATAAGCTCGGCGTGAGCAAACACATTCAAATCGTCGCGATAGATGTTTTTGTTCATACTCTGAGCAATGATGCGGATAATCCAGACGATCCCCATCAGGTGATCGATGTGCTTGTGCGTCACGAAGATGTCGTGAATATCATTGCAATCGATGTCGGCACATTCGAGCTGTGCGAGCAGCTGTGAACCGCCGCCGCCGTCGATCAGCATTTTGGCGTTGCCGTCGCGAATGACAAAACACGTGTTGTAGCATTTGGTGACGAGGGCATTTCCGGTGCCGAGCATGGTGATGTGCATATTGACTCCGAGTGATAGAATCGATTTTGAAAATGCAAAACTCCGGGCATCTTAGCCTTGTGCTGGCGATGTGCTCGAAGACGTGAAAAAAAGCCAGTTGATTTCTGGCAAAGCCAGGCAATTATAGCAGTTTTGGTGTCACTATACAGCCCCCAACATTGTTTTTGAGATACTGAGGCATATTGAAATAGGCAGGAGGCAGAATGCAGGAGGTCGCAATGATGTGAAATTATTATTATTATTTATTGTTGTGGCCATAAAATAAGAGTGTCTGGCTGAAAAGGATGAGAAAAATTGGCTATTCAGCCTGCAAAATGATACAAATCTGACATTTACCGCAACAATGCGGTCGAAATTAATAATTTGAAGATATGTCACTCACCAACGGAGACAAGTGAGGCGAAAATGAAGAGAAAATATTTTTATCTGGTTGCCCTGTTAGGGCTTTTGCTTCCTGGCTGTGAAGGTTCGGAAAGCGGCGAAAACATTGAGGATGAATCGGGACTGATAGCGGCTGAAGTTGGCGAGATTGCCCAGCCGATTATGAATGGTGAAGTTGAAGAAGGCGAGCTTGGTGTCGTGGGCCTGTTCCATCCGACGAAGGAAGAGAACGGATCGTATTGGGGGAATATTTTTTGTACGGGCACGCTCATTCATCCGCAGTATGTCTTGACGGCGGCGCATTGCGTGACGACGACGGACAGCAATGACCATGTGAGCATGGCGGACAACGCCATTGGCATGAGGATTTTGGTCGGGAAGAAAAATGGCGGCGCGACGGTTTATCCCACGGAATATGTTTGGTGGCACAACAAATATGTCAATTATTTTAATCACGATATTGCCATTGTAAAACTGGCTTCTCCTCTGCCCAGCTCAGTTGCCACGCCGATTTTGCCGCATCCCAAATGGCTTCCCGTCAACAGCACGGATGTCAACAAAGGCTTGTTCATGAAGATCGTCGGGTTTGGTTATGACGAGAACGGCGTGGCTGAAGTGAAGAAGAGCAAGATGGCGCAAATGCTGTTGTATTGCGGGGCGATGAATCCTGGGGCTCCTGTTGAGGCATGTCCTATTGGTGAGGTGCATATCGTCGGTTGTCATCCAAACGAATATTATTGCCAGGAACAGGGCGAATTCGATTTATATACCCGTCCTAAAATACAGTTTAATTCATTTTATAATTCCCGTGTGACTGGTGCGCAGTGCAACGGCGATTCCGGCGGTCCGTCGCTTTATACGATGGGCGGCGTCGAGTATGTTTCTGCCGTCGAGAGCTGGGGCGACAGCCCGTGCCGCGTTTATAATGTTTCGACATCTGTCCAGGATTATTATGACTGGATTATAGGTATCGTTCCCGAAGTTGCTTCGCAATATAAAGAAATTTGTGACAATGGCCTGGATGACGATGGCAATGGCAAGGTAGACAATGCGGATCCCGCCTGCGTCTATTGCGGCAATGGCATCGTCAATATTGGCGAGCAATGTGATAAGAAGGCGTTTAGCGGCGACAAGACGACGTGTGCAGAATGGGATTCCGATGTCTATGACAGCGGCAGTGTGACATGTAACAATGACTGTACGGTCAACTTTAGTGCTTGTCATAAAATTGAACGCTGCGGCGACAGCAAACTGGCCGAAACTGAAGAATGCGACGGTTCACTATTCCGAAATAATATAACCAAATGCGCCGACTACAGTGCCTCCTATACAACGGGAGATCTCAAATGTACATCTTGTAAGATCGATACATCCGCGTGTTCGGGGACGCAGGTTTGCGGTGACGGCATAGTCAATGGTACGGAAGTCTGCGACAAAACGAAATTCGCCGATAACAAGACTGCATGCAATGAGATTTTCCCGCAATTATATGGCAGCGGCAATGTGAAATGTACGAATTCGTGTGCCTATGATACATCGGGGTGCGTGAAATGGTGCGGCAACGGGCAGATCGATGATAAAATTGGCGAGGTTTGTGACGGCGACAAGTTCGGAACGGACACCTGCGAGACCCTGATGGGCGTGGGATCGACCGGAAAATTGAAATGTATCAACAACTGTCTGGGTGTCGATACTTCCGGTTGTTCCAAACCATCGACATGCGGCAATGGCACCGTCGATTCTGACGAAGAATGCGATGGCGACAAATTCAAGGATGATAAGAATTCATGCGGTGATTGGAAGTCATCATATAATTCCGGGACGCTTTCGTGTAATTCAAACTGCACTGTCAACACATCGGCGTGCAAGACCGTTCCCGTGTGCGGGAACTCCAAGCTGGAAGATGGCGAAAAATGCGACGGCACGAAATTCAGCGGCAACCGGACGAGCTGCAAGACGCTGTTCCCGGAACTGTATTCAAGCGGCACGGTGAAATGCACAGACTCGTGTGATTATGACGTTTCCAACTGCGTCGCCTGGTGCGGCAACGGATCGGTCAACACGAAGAGCGGCGATATCATTCTTAACGAAGCCTGCGATCATGGCAAGACGGTCGACAAGTTCCCGGTTTCGGCGAACTCGTGTGAAAAGGTTGTCGGCAAGGGTTCAACCGGCAAGCTGATATGTTCCGATGACTGCAAATCTATCATTATCACGGGATGTTCCGAGCCGGCGTATTGCGGCGACGGACGCGTCAATAATACGGAAGTCTGCGACGGCACCGCATTCCAGGATGGAAAGACCGAATGCAAGCAGTGGGACAGCAAGTATGAATCCGGGAAGGTCAAGTGCAATGACAATTGCGGCCTGGATTTGAGCGGCTGCGTGCTGGTGCCTTCGTGCGGTGACAAGGTCGTCAACGGGACTGAGGATTGCGACGGTCTCAAATTCAAGAACGACAAACAGCTTTGCTCCGAATGGGACAGCAAGTATGTCGCAGGCCGCGTCAGCTGCAATAATTGCAAACTCGATTATTCGGACTGCAAGACGACGGTCGTCGTTCCCGATGAAATCTGCGACAACGGCAAGGACGACAACGGCAACGGCAAGGCGGACTGCGACGATACCGAGTGCCAGAATGATGCGTATTGCACGGCCAAGCTGTGCGGGGACGGCGTCGTTCAGTTTGACTGGGAGGACTGCGACGGCACTGCCTTCCTGTTCGATGAGACGACCTGCCGTGGTTGGCATTCGATGTATAAATCCGGCACGGTTACTTGTAATCCGGATTGCACGATCAACTATGACAAATGCTCGACGAAAGCGGCTGAAATTTGTGACAACAAGATCGACGACAGCGGCAACGGCCGCATCGACTGCGACGATCCCGAATGCACGCAGTTTGCGGCCTGCCAGGCGGAGGTCGACCCCGAGACATCCGAAATCTGTGACAATAAAACGGACGACAATGGCGACGGGCGCATCGACTGCGCCGATCCGGCCTGTATGTACGACGATGCGTGCAAAGCCGCGCCGGCCGTCGAAATCTGCGGCAATGGCATTGATGACGATGGCAACGGCAAAAAGGACTGCGATGACGACGTTTGTAAGTCGCACATATCCTGCAAGCGCGTTGAAATCTGCGGCAATGGCGTCGATGACGACGAAAACGGCAAAATTGATTGCGACGACGATGCATGCAAAGCACATTCGTCATGTCAGAACGTCGAAATCTGTGGCAATGGTATTGATGACGACGGCAATGGCAAGAAGGACTGCGACGATGATGCCTGTAAAACGCACGAATCGTGCAAATCTGCGCCGGCCGTTGAAATCTGCGGCAATGGCATAGATGACGACGGCAATGGCAAGAAGGATTGCGAGGATGCGGCGTGCGCTTCGTCGGATGCCTGCAAACAGCAGCAGCCGGATCAGCCGGATCAGCCAGCGCAGCCGGATGGCGGTAACAACAAGAGCGATGACGGCGGTTGTTCTGCCACGCCACAGTCGCCCGACAAACTCCCGCTTTCCGCAATGCTTCTCACCTTATTAGGCCTGGGAGCACTTGCTCGCCGACGTAAATCCAATATATAATAATATATATATATATTATGTGCATTGCTATTGGCGTATCCGCCAATACGCAATGCTCCGCCGGCTATTTCATACGCCGGCTGAACCGCGCTATTGCATACGCGCGGTTTTTTTTATGATAACACTCACACATAATTTGACATTTTCGAATCCAAGTCACTTTCTCCAAAAATCTTTATTGACAATACGCTCGGACATTTCCAAATAGAAGTAACCGTAGAGCGAAATATGAATCGCCCGGGCCACTGTTGTTTTAAGGGAATTCGGAATTTAGGAGGTAATGATGCGTTCAAAAGATTTAAGAATTTGTGCCTTATCAGATACACATGGGCGAGCATTTTCGATTCCCGACTGCGATATCTTTTGTCATTGCGGCGACTGGTCGCCTCTGCGAATTCAGAATGACTATGAATCCATGTTTAAATGGCTGAATAAATTCGTGCAGATGCTGTACGACTTGCCATGCAAATACGTCGTGATTATTGCTGGAAATCACGATTTCGTCATGGAATCTGAAACTGCCACGGACGTCTTTGATGAGATTCAGGAACAATTAGGATATATAAAGACTTATATCGATGAAAAGGGCATTAAGCGTACAGAAAAGAAAATCCATTATCTCGACCGTACGTCTGTCGAGCTCATGGGGGCGAAATTCTGGGGCACACCTGTAACCAGACAGGTCAATCGTTACCGAAAATACTGGGCATTCGAAAAGAATCGTCCGGATTACGATATTCCCAAAGATACGGACATCATACTGACACACCAGCCCTCAGACTGGGGCGGATTGGGCAATGTACACTATGGGCTAGGAAGCGAATCTGAGGAACTTGGTTGCAAGTATTTGACGAATGCGGTTGTCGGCACGCATGCAAAGTATCATCTGTGCGGACATATTCATACAGGCAATCACGAAGGCTGCATTTATCCCAATGGGCCCGGGGGCGCTTTCCGTCTCGACGGAACTCACGGTATCAATGTCTCGATGCTGGATGAAGATTACGAAGAGGCATACAAGCCATTCGAATTAATATATTGAGCTGCGTGCCGTAAGGGAAAATGCTGGGCGGCGCAAATAGCCGCCCGATGCAAGCTATACAAAGCGAATATTAAGGTATCACAATGGTATAGCTGCCGTTATTTTCAAAAATGATATCTGGGCTCAAATTTTGCGGATTGATAATGCCGGATTCACCTGCCGGGTTATAAAGCAGAACATTGGTATCACGGCCTGACTGTGGAAGTAGTTCTTCGCTGAGCAGATTTCTTCCGCCCAGTCCCGGTGCCTCGACCTGATTAAACGTTTGCTCGGTTCCGGCTTCCAGCGTGACTTCTGTTTTGCTGAAATAAATATGTTCTGTTCTGTTATATACACCTTCCCAACCGTGATATTTACCATTTTTGTCGGGATTGGCGAGTACAAAGACAACGTCACCCCCTAATACCACGGCAGATGAACTGGAATTGCGAATAGTAAGATTGATGACAATATCTTCTTCGGAAACAGTTGGTGGCTGTGGTTCCTCAGAACTATACACAATTTCGTAAGAGCCGCCGTCTGTAAACAATGTAGAGGGATCAATCATTTCCGGTACAATGGTATCGGAGTCGCCGTTCGAATCGTATAGCAGAATATTGTTTGCATAACCGTTCAGTTCAGATTCTTTGGCAAAATGCTGACCAATATATTGTTTACTTTCCCCGGGTATTTCTACATTTTCATAAGATTTGATTGCACCGCTTTCGATGGTAATGGTATCGCCTTCGGCAAATGTGGTCCGGTCCGTGCGGTTATATGGATATTGCGATCCGGTTCCTTCGGTACTTAACACAAACCGGAACTGCGGAGCAATTGTGATGGCCGCTGAACTCGTATTTTTAATTGAAATGTTCACCGATACATTCCCTGTTTTCGGATCTGGCTCGGTTCCGCAATGTTCCGGGTCACCGGCACAAAGGGCATCGACACATTCGACGATTTCGGGATTGCCGTGTTTGACACATTTTTGCTTGCCAGGACATGCAGAGGGGACCCATACGCCCGATGTACAGGTTAACTTCTTCCCATCGTTATCGCAGTCGAGTGCACCATCGGTACATTTGGTTTCCTGAGGCTTTGGAACACAATGTGCGGTACCATTGGAGTCGTCACAAATGTAACCGGCCACTTCACAGGCTTGGGGAATGAACTTTAATTCGCCATCGAGCTCATGGCAGACTTCGAGGGCTTCACCATTGCACTTGCTTTGACCGATTTCGCAGGCGTGCGTCACATCCTGTTTGTTCAATGCGTCGTACTCCGCCTGTGACATACATCGATGGATTTTGCCGTCTTTGCCGCACAACTCATTGCAGGTCGTTTTAACGAATTGCCCGTCATGTCCACATGTCAGCAATGCCTTGCCTTCGCAGTCTGTCGCTCCGGTTTCGCACACTTTGGCCACAGAAGAATCAACGGGCAGTTTGCTGTCTTCATTTCCGCCACATCCGGAAACCATGGCAGCAAACAAAACCATACACAATAACGATCGTTTCATATTTCAGCCTCATAAAAAAGACGGTGCTTACCAAAATGTACAAAACTTGGTTTGTACTAAATTAGATATAATATAAATTAATTTTTATAAATGTCAAGAGCGTTTATGGAATATCATATAAAGTGGGGTAATTAAGATTATAACCTGTCGAAGTTATTAAACGTTTTTGCAAGGTCTTAAACCTCGTTATAATTCTGTTTCTGTTGTGAGTCGTTCGCCTTCGCCGCCCACGAGGTAGGATGCGGTATCGCGTTTGACGCCGAAAATGGGATCGACACTGACCGCAGTCTGTACCGAAGTGGAACCGACATGGACTTCCATTTCTGCGCCGACATCGGACGATTCGACGGACATATTGTAGACATTGACCGTGCCCTTGAGGAAAAATCCGGCAGTGGCACCGACGCCTTGAATATTGACTGGGCCAGCTTCGACATCGGCAGCGGCGTTCAGACCGGCACGGCCATATAAATATAGGTCGCCGCTTTGGGGATCGAAACCTCCCTTGATGCCGCCGACTGCCCAACTGATGCCGATTTCGGTCTTGCCCGTCGTGGCATCCTGTTCGAGTTCAAACAGTTTGCCGAGTTTGATTTTTATGCCGCCTTTGACGGGGGCTTCGTGAATCACTCCGTGTGTCGACCACGTGGCTGGATCGTCATCGTCGTCATCGT
>JAZODZ010000658.1:0-6455 GCA_045597285.1 Myxococcota bacterium | reverse complement strand
CCGGTAGGCGCTTACGCGCCAACCGGGGGCTACTAAACGTGAAGCCCTACGGGCTTCTATTATTTGCATCATTTACAGCAATTGTCCCTTCCTTAGCCCATTGGGAGAGGGGGCCGCGGCGGGTGAGGTCCTATGCTGGCGGCGGATAGTGCCGTGCAGCACGGCACTATAGAAATCAATTAGAACAAACTATTGTGTTTTCCGAATACCCCGTGATGGATTTGTCCGAGATATTGGGCGTGATAAACTCGGAATCGGTCATGCGTTTCCAGCCGTCGAGCAGAGTCACGCCCTGTTTTGTGGCATCCTGATTGAGTGCTTCGACGATCGCGTCCAGTTCGGACGGCTGATACTTCGTTCCGGAACCTTGAGAACCGATGTATGAGGAAATGCTTGCATCCGGTGTGTCGAGATAGTAGCAGAGATTGGAATGGACTGTACCACCGATGCTGTCTTTATAAATCAGTTTATCAAGTCGTGCTTTTTGTTCCGACGTCAGGTCGTTACTATCATTTCGGCTGTTATGGGTAATAACTCGGTCGAGTGTCGAATAGCCATCCCCAATAATGCCGTAAAGCATGAGGTTCGTTTTTAACTTGGTTGAATCACCTTGGAACAGGGAAGGCGTGTTATATTTGTTGCGTACTGCGATGTCTTTGAACAAAGCAGAAGGCTTCCCGATGGCGTAATCCTTCGCTGTGATTCCACCGATTCTGATAGTGCTCTCACTGTTTATTATCCCTAGCAGAGCATCAGGAAAGATGATATTGAATGTGTTATCTGATGTGCATTCTGAAAATGTGGCTGAACGAATATCATTCTCATCAGCACTGGATTGACCCGTTTGGATATATCCTGTGATACCACCAATCGTATCGACATAGAGCATAGCAGGTGGATGTTTCAAGGTAAAGTTTGGTTCGGAATAGACGTTTGAAACATTGCTAAATCCTGTTGCGCCGGCAATGCCGCCTGCTTCGGTAAATACTTTTTTATTGAGTGAACTTAGCTGAGTCGTAATGTTCAAATTACCTTTATAATATATATGTTGCAAATCGAAATTGAGATCCGCGCCTAAAACACCGCCGGCAAGAATATGGGCGTTGGATGAAACCGAAATGTTCGATTCGGAATGGATATGGTGAAGGGCGTTGTCGAATGAAGGGGCAGTATCGTTGATATTCGGCCGGTTCTTTTCAGCCCAGCCTATCACGCCACCTATATATACGTAGCTGGAATCCGATGTTTGGAAATTGACATCGATATCGATGGAGGAAGAGACGGAGTGGATGGGGACACGGCCATATTCGCCAAAATAGCCTCCGATGTATAAACGACTTAAATCGTAAACATTATCGCTTGTAAACTTCATCGCCCCCGTGACATTGATATTGGAAATCGTATAATTATTATTGGTAGAAGTCATTTTACCAACGAGTCCGCCGACATGTATTTCGGGGAATAATTTTTCGTCACTGGGGTTGGTCAAGGCAATCCTGTAATTGATCTTTGCGTCTATATCATAAAGACTGGTTGAAGTGGCCGACTTTGCCAGAGCACCTATTTGCGGTTCAGATTTGTCGATTTGATAATGTTCGGATGTAAATGACATATCGAGCTTTAACGAAGTAATTTCACCTCCTGATGTATAACTGAACAGGTAAGGATCGTTTTCGTGACTGTTCTCGTTGTATTCATCCGCTTCGAGATGATAGGTGATGGTATGATGATTGCCGATAAAGCGGCCTTCCAGAGATGGGGCTTTATAATGTTCCTCTTTTGTGATGGTGATATCATTCATGAGGACATAATCATTTCCTTTTTTAATTTGCATCAGATCCTGGACGGTTCGAATGGGATAGGCGCACGCATTGAATGCAACGCATGATCCGTCATAAGGACTGAGATTTGAATCGACCCAGACCATGCCATCGTTGCAACCGGCACATTGACCGGTGGTTTTGTCGCAATATCCATCGCACATCGTTTCATAGAGCGTATGGTTTTCGCAGTTATAAGACACGCGCCCGTTGCAGTAATAGCCATCGAAGGTGCATTCTGTGCAATCGCCGTCCACGCAGGTCGCATATTGTGTCGTATAATTCAGGCCAGGAACTTCGATGTGGCAGTCCATGGTCAGAACTTTCCCGTCCCCACACAACAGCGCCGTGGTGCCGTCTTCTGAACAAGTGGGCTGTGTATTCGCCGAGCATTGATAAGGCTTGCACGAATTTGTACTCGTGTCGCAATACTCTTTTTCTCCGCATTTGCCCTTGCAGGGCGATGGCGAGCATCCTCTCTGTGTGCATACATTTTCGCCGCAGTGGGTGGCATACCCCGTTCCTTTTTCACAATAGAGCAGAACGTTGTCCGTGCAGTCATAAATGTTGGAATGATCCGCATCACATTTAAAACCGGCATCCTTGCATGCTTTCGCTTCGTCCTCCGTACAATTCATTCCCGTCTGGCAATTGCAAGGCATTTGTTTGGCACATGCCGAAATATTGCCAGCATTACATCCGACACCGGTTTCGCAGTTGCAGTCTGCGTTTGGAGGACATGCCGCGAGTTCAGCCTCTGTACAATGATTTCCCGTCTTGCAGTCACAGGATTGTTTAAGCATGTCACATGCATTCAGTTCTAATTCGTCGCAGTTTGTGCGCGTTTCGCAATTGCATGGTTCAGGCGCGGGACAGGCGGCTTTTTCTTCATCGGTACAGTTTTCGCCGGTTTCGCAATTGCAGGTCTTAGTATTGTTGCAAGCGGCTTTTTCTTCATCGGTACAGTTTTCGCCGGTTTCGCAGTTGCAGGTCTTAGTATTGCTGCAAGCGGCTTTTTCGGCGTCGGTACAGTTTTCGCCGGTTTCGCAGTTGCAGGTTTTAGTATTGTTGCAAGCGGCTTTTTCTTCGGCTGTGCAATGATCACCGGTGGTGCAATCGCAAGCTTCGGTTTTGTCTTCTTTTTCGTCACAGGCCATGAGGCTGAGTGCGGTGATCAGGAAAATGCTGCTGAGATAGAGTTTGCGGTTTTTCATGTTGTCTCTGCCTGCCGCGATAGCGGCGCAATAAGATGAAGTGTTGCCGCCCGCGTATGCGCGGAACCCGTGTAGAGACGTCCGGTCCGGGCGTCTCTTACGCGGGCGAGCACATAGCGGGCGCTCGCGGGACGTATCGGCGTAGCCGATAGCCCGCGCCCATATAAAATTGCCGTAACAGATGCGGATTTCATGCTTTTTGTCACTAGCAACGATGCTTCTGCCATTATAGCGCAAATATTTGAAATATCGCTATTTTTGTCACTGTTCGGCAGCGGGCAAAGCCCCTTAAAATATCTCGCTCAAATGCTTGATTTGGAGTAAAAGTCTTGCGCCGTTTTTGGGTTTCTCTGAAATGGCTCGTAACGTCTTTACACTGCCAGATTTTTTTGCATTCTGGCGCTTTTCGAATGGAGATATTAGGAATGGCAAAATCGATCCTGCTCATGTGCTGTGATTCATGTTCCCCGAAACTGGCGGCCGGCATCAAAGCTGACCTCGAAGCCCAGGGAAAACGCGTTGCGTTGCTCGCGCCGCTCGCGGGCTGCAAAGATGAGGCGTGCGGAGATTCCTTCTGCAAATGCGAAGCCCTCAAGATGATTGCGGACGGCAAAAAAGACGCGCTCCTTTCGATTCTCGTGGATCGCGTGGAAGCGGCTGGCAAAGACGCCGATGTCGTCATTCTGCATCCGATTGCCGGTGAAGGTGCGCTCCGCGATGCTTACGGCCTCAACATCGCGCTTGCCAAGAACGTCGATGCGTGCGTGATTCCGGCGATTTGCGCCAAAGACAAGACCGACGAGCAGGTCGCTGCCGCCGCAGAACTGAACGTCAAGCTGCTTGCGCAGGACGGCCTCACGGTCACCGTCGTCGCTTCCAACTGCACTGACGAAGCCGCCAAGCTCATCGAAGCCAAGGGCCTCACGGTCATCAAGCCCGATGCCGCCAAGCTCGATGCCGACAAGATCGTCGCATCCAGCACCGTCACGACGCCGACCAAATTCATGCGCAGCCTGCACGACAAATGCCGCGCCAACAAGAAGACGATCGTCCTTCCCGAAGGTGCCCTCGACCGCATCCTCAAAGCTGCCGCGGAACTCCGCGCACAGGACCTCGTCAACATCATCCTGCTCGGCAATGAGGACGAAATCAAGGCCAATGCCGCAGAACTCGGCGTTTCCCTCGACGGCATCCGCATTATCGACCCGGCCAAATCGGCTGACCTCGAAGACTATGCGAACACGCTGTACGAACTTCGCAAGGCCAAGGGCATGGAACTCGACAAAGCCCGCAAACTGATGGCCGACAAGACTTATTTCGGCACGATGATGGTCTATAAAGGCGTTGCGGACGGCCTCGTTTCCGGCGCGACGACTTCGACTGCCGACACGATTCGCCCGGCGCTCCAGTTCATCAAGACGAAACCCGGCATCAAGACCGTTTCGGGCGTGTTCCTGATGAGCCTCGCAGACCGCATCTATATTTATGGCGACTGCGCCGTCATTCCGAATGCGACGACCGATCAGCTCCGCGATGTCGCGATTGCGTCTGCCGCGACGGCCAAGGCGTTCGGCATCGATCCCAAGATCGCGATGCTTTCCTACTCGACCGGCACGTCCGGATCCGGCCCCGATGTCGACGCCGTCCGCGAAGCGACCGAAAAAGTCCGCGAAGCCGCGCCGGAACTCGCCGTCGAAGGCCCCATCCAGTACGACGCCGCCGTCGTTCCCTCCGTCGCCAAGACCAAGCTTCCCGGCAGCCCCGTCGCCGGCAAGGCCAACGTCTTCGTGTTCCCGACCCTCAACGCCGGCAACATCGGTTACAAAGCCGTCCAGCGTTCCGCGAATGCACTCGCGATCGGGCCGCTCCTCCAGGGCCTCAACAAGCCCGTCAATGACCTCAGCCGCGGTGCCACCGTCGCCGATATCGTCAACACCGTCATCGTGACCGCCATCCAGGCTCAGGGGTAAGTTTGGGCTTTGTTTGGCCACCGTGGATATGTTTTTTTGACCTCACCCCCGCCGCTATCGCGGCACCCCCTCTCCCAATGGGAGAGGGGGAATAATTGGAGAAAATTGCTTTTACCCGGGGTTACGCGCTACGCGCTTCACCTCGGGCTGAAATATTTCGCCCTTTAAGGGCGATTTTCTAACAATTATCGAAGGTCTTCTAATTTAGAATATCCACACTCGTTTAACAGAGCCTAATTATTCGCTCATTCACCGTTTTATCAACCCTCGCGATTTTTCAAGGAAATTTACATGAAATTACTCGTCATCAACTGCGGTTCCTCAACAGTCAAATACCAGCTTCTCGATATGCCAGCCGGCGACGTGCTCGCCAAGGGCAATGTCGAGCGCATCGGCGAAGACGTCGGCATCCTCAAGCATAAGACGGCCGACGGCAAAAAAGTCGAGATCACGGACGAAGTGTTCCCGACCCACGAAGCCGGCCTCAAACGCGTGTTTGACCTTCTCCTCGATGGCACGATTAAATCCCTCGACGAAATCAAGGCCGTCGGCCACCGCGTCGTTCACGGCGGCGAAAAACTCACCAAGACCTGCCTCGTCGATCAGAGCATCATCGACGAAATCGAACGCGTCTATCCGCTCGATCCGCTCCACGTCCCGGCTCACGTCATCGGCCTCAAAGTCGCACAGAAACTGCTTCCCGGCGTGCCGAATGTGACCGTGTTCGATACGTCTTTCCATCAGACGATCCCCGAATACGCCTATCTCTATGCGATTCCCTACAAACTCTACACGGAAGACCACATCCGCCGCTACGGCGCACACGGCACTTCCCATGAGTTCGTGTCGAACCGGCTCGCCAGTCTCCTCGGCCGCGACATCAAAGACATGAACATCATCAGCTGCCACCTCGGCAGCGGCTCGTCGATTACGGCCGTCCAGGGCGGCAAATCCGTCGACACCTCGATGGGCCTCACGCCGCTCGAAGGTCTGTGCATGGGCACGCGCTGCGGCGACATCGATCCCGCCGTCCTGACCTATCTCGGCCGCACCAAGGGCATGAACGCCGACCAGCTCGACAACCTCATCAACAAGCAGTCCGGCCTCCTCGGCCTCTCGGGCATCTCCAATGACTGCCGCGTCATCGAGGACGGCGTCGCCGCCAACGATCCCGCCTGCAAACGCGCCATGGACGTCTTCGTCTATCGCATCGTCAAGTACATCGGTGCTTACGCGATGGTCCTCGGCCGCGTCGACGCCATCATCTTCACCGCCGGCATCGGCGAGAATAGCCCATACGTCCGCGAAGCCGTGTGCAAGAAACTCGGTTTGCTCGGCGTCGATATCGATACCGTCGCCAACGACTGCCACGGCAAAGAACGCAAAATCTCGACGGATAAATCCAAAGTCGAGGTCTGGATCGTCCCGACAAACGAAGAACTCGCCATTGC
>JAZODZ010000657.1:0-5432 GCA_045597285.1 Myxococcota bacterium | reverse complement strand
GGGAACTTTTTCTGAAAAGTCGAAAATACATTTATAGCCGTCTTTATAGGTTACCAATAACATGTAAAGGTTAAGTGGTTCCACATTGACGATATATTCGGCATCTGGATTATAGCTATCAGGCATATAAACTCTCCTATTGTTACATATTAATAGCACGCATGGTTTGCCATACGTACAGTGTGAGATTATAGCACGAAGTCAATCTTGGCTAAAGATTAACCGTTAAAATGCAATTATGTGATTTGTCATTAAGAAACAGCAAGCTCCATCTTTCTTAAACAATTTGTCATCTTATTATCGATTTAGCTTTTCTGAACTCATCTTGTCTAGTGATAAGTGATGGTATGGAATGATCTCTTCATCGTGTTTCTGTTTTAGATAGTGCTGTTCTGTGATATTCTACCATGCTATGGCGAAAATAACCGCCAGTATGAGCATGTCCAGAGGTATCAACACAAATGCAGTCATTCAGCCAAATCATCCAAAATATCCGCACCACTTCGATCAACGCCAAACAGGCGGGAACTAGGTTCGAAATCTTTGTCCTGCGCTGGTTTCTGGCAACGCCACTTTATGACGTAAAGCGCGGTTGGCTCTGGGCGGATTTCGCCAAAGCCATCGGCAAAGAAGCGAGTGATTTGGGTATCGACCTCGTGCTGGAGATGAACGACGGCGAGTTCTGGGCGGTGCAATGCAAGTTTTATAATAAGAGTTCACGCATCGACGAAGACAAAGTCGCCCATTTTCTCGGTCATCAGGGGATGAAGTTCACCTCACCCCTCACCCCCGCCAGCCTTACGGCTGGCTCCCCCTCTCCCCTCTCCCAAAGGGCGAGGGGAGAGGGGGATAAGCTTATCTTCCCCTCTCCTGTTGGGAGAGGGGGCAGGGGTGTGAGGTCAGAGGTCACGTTCTCCCGGTTCGTGTGGGTTGATACCGATGCCGTCTGGGGCAAGAATGCCGAAAAGTACGTCCACGGACGCGACAACTTCACGCGTCTGAGTATGAGCGTTTTGGCGAGTTCGAATGTCGATTGGGATGCCATCTTCAAGGGCAAGGAAAAGCACATCGAACCGAAGAAGCCCCGTGACTATCAGAAAGAGGTCATTCATAAGGCCGAAGCGCATTTCAAAAACAATGAGCGCGGCAAAGTGATTATGGCCTGCGGTACAGGCAAGACCCTCACCTCACAGCGTATCGCCGAAGCCGTGGCGGGCACATGCGGCACGCTGATTCTCTATTGCGTGCCGTCGATTGCATTGCTCGGTCAGACGTACCAATCATGGGCAGAAAACGCCCAGCATACGCCCGAAGATACACAGCCTGCGCCATTGTTTGCGATTGGCGTTTGCTCGGATAACCGTGCGCTCGAAAAGAAAGCCAAAGACAGCGATTTCACGGATGAAGCATCCATCGACTCCCCATTGCCCGCAACCACTTCTGTTACATCCGTCAAAGAACGCATTCTGGCTGCACAGAAAATGCACAAAGAAGGCATGTCGGTAGTCTTTACGACATATCAGTCATTGCAGGTTGTCGCCGATGCCCAGCAAGCCGTTTTGCGCGATACAAATGGCGAATTTGGCGTCTTTGACTTGATTATCTGCGACGAAGCGCACCGAACCACAGGCGCGGCCAAAGAAGGCCTCGAATCCAGCTTTATGAAAATCCATGACAATGGATTCATTCAAGGCAAAAAGCGTCTGTACATGACCGCAACCCCGCGCATTTACACGGTCAACGCCAAAGCCGATGCCAAGAAGCTCACCTCGGATGCCGTCGTTTGTTCTATGGATGATGTCGATACCTACGGCGAGGAAATTGCCCGCATTTCGTTTGGTCAAGCGGTAAACCTCGGATGCCTGAGCGATTACAAAGTCATTATTCTCACGGTCGATCCCAAGAATTTGCCCGATAAAGTGGTTTCAGGTTTCGAGCGAGAAGATAAATTGCTGGATTTGCCCACGGCCACGCGCCTTGTCGGTGCGATTCACGGTCTTTCCAAGCAACTCGTGGGCGATGGTGGCCGCACGCTTGCCGAAGATCCCAAGCCATGCACCCGCGCTCTCTTATTCGCCACGAAAATCGGCGATATTACCGACCTCGGCTCATCCAAAAACATCGAAGCGATGTTCCCCGAAGTCTCCAAGCTGTACCTCAAATCCAAAGAATCTGCCGAAGAACGTCTCAAGTACATTTCCATCGAAGCCAAACACGTCGATGGCTCAATGAACACCAGTGAACGCAATGCGATTCTGTCATGGCTCGCCGGTGATGATGGCCCTGCCAGTCCCAATGTCTGCCGTGTTGTTTCGAACGTCCGTTGTCTATCCGAAGGCGTGGACGTGCCCGCACTTGATGCCGTCGTATTCATGGCACCCAAGAAATCCCAAATCGACATCGTACAATCGGTCGGTCGCGTGATGCGCAATTTTAGGCGTGGCGAGGAAGGCGGCAAAAGGTACGGTTATATCATTCTGCCCGTGGCATTGCGTCCTGGCGAGAATATCAACGAAGCACTCGAAGAAAGCGACCGATTCAAAGAGGTTTGGAGCGTCCTTTGTGCTCTTCGTTCACACGATGAAAACTTTAATGCGCAGGTCAATGCGATTCGCCTGAACATGGCTGATTCTGCGGATTACAAGCCCCCTAAGCCTGGCGATGTCGATCCTGGTACGGGCAAGTTTATCGTTGGAACGACTGGCGATCAAAGAAATCCCGTCGAAGACAACGGCGACGATCTGCAAATGAGCGACGAACAAAAGGCAAAAGTACGCATCGCCCGTCAGCTCGAACTCTTTGAACCCGACCAGCAAAAGATATTCGCCAAACTCGTGGACAAGGTCGGCACCCGCAACTATTGGGAAGGCTGGGCCTCCGATGTCGGCAAAGTCGCCCTCGACATCATCGCACACATGAATGATATTATCGAGCGCAATCCCGATGTACAAAAGGCATTCGACCGCTACCTCAAAGGACTGCAAAAGAATATCAATAATAGTATCAATGCAGAGCAAGCAGCAGAAATGCTCGGTCAGCATATCATCGTCGGTCCCATATTTGACGCCCTTTTTGCCGATTATCATTTCAATGATAACAACGCCGTTAGCAAAACACTCGCTCGCATGGTCAAAAAACTCCAAGATCATGGACTCGGAAAAGATACAACCATCCTCAATTCCTTCTATGCGAGCATCCGCAACCAAATTGGCGACCTCAAAAATCCCGCCGCGCGCCAGCAACTCATCAAAGAATTATACAATCGCTTCTTTGCCGTTGCCTTCCCCAAAACCGTCCAGCGCCTCGGCATTGTATATACACCCGTGCAATGCGTCGATTTCATCATCCACAGCGTCGAAGCCCTCATGCAAAAGGAGTTTGGTCGTTCGTTATCGGACGAAAACGTCCACATTCTCGACCCATTTGTCGGCACCGGCACATTCATCACGCGATTGTTACAATCGGGCATCATCAAAGACAAAGACCTCAAGCGCAAATACCTCAAGGAACTTCACTGCAACGAAATCGTCCTGCTCGCCTATTATGTCGCTGATGTCAACATCGAAACGGTATTTCACAGCCTGCACCCCAGCGAGAAATATATCAATTACGATAACATCTGCCTGACAGATACCTTTGAACTCTACGAACGTGGTCAGCGCACGATTGACGAACTTTTTAAGGAAAACACCGAACAAATCGAACGCCAGTGCAAAGCCCCGATTCAGGTCATTATCGGCAATCCGCCGTATTCCGCAGGACAAAAGAGTGGTAATGACAATAATCAGAATCTAAAATACCCTAAACTTGATGAACGTATTTCCGAAACGTATGTTGCTGGTTCTACATCGACATTAAAGAATAGTTTGTATGATTCATACATTCGTGCATTTCGTTGGGCATCCGACCGTATTGCCAGCAATCCGAATGGTGGTGTGATTGGTTTTATTACGAATGGAAAGTGGTTAGATGCCAATACGATGGCTGGCTTCAGAAAATCATTATGCGATGAATTTGATTCAATTTATGTCTTGGATTTGCAAGGTGGTACGCGAGGAAAAGACAAAGAAGGATGCGCAAAAGCAGGCGGAAATGTATTCAATATCTTAGTCGGTGTCTGTATGACATTTTTGGTGAAGCATGGTGAGGGGGAAGTCTCCCCCTGCACGGCTATTTCGCAAGCGAAATACGCCGCTCCCCCCTCTACCTCCCCCCTCTCCCCCGCCAGCCTTACGGCTGGCACCCCCTCTCCCCTCTCCCAAAAGGAGATGGGAAAGGGGGAGGTGGATTCGCTACGCTCATCCATCATCTCCCCCTCTCCCAACAGAAGCGGGGGAGATGTCACGGCACAAGCCGTGACAGAGGGAGAGAGGTCCCTGGATTTCTTGATTGTAAAAAGTAATCCTGTAAAAGCGGATAAGGCAGAGTTGGCAAAGAAATTTAGAAAAGAGCCAACGCCTTATGAGGATATTGCATGGCAATTGTTGAGAAACCGAAAGATTTGCAATACAAAATGGAGACGTCAACAGCTCATTGGTGGGTATATTGCTGATTTTTATTGTCCAGAATTAGCTTTGATTTTGGAAATCGACGGCGCTGTTCATAATACGCCCGAGGCAATTGCATACGATGAGTGCAGGACATACTTCTTTAACTCAAAAAACATCAATGTCATTCGCGTCAAAAATGACGATTGCAATGCAGAATGGCTAACAAGCATTATTCAACAATATAAAAGTGCTTATTTGAATACTCTCCTCTCCTCCTCACCTATTGGGACAGACACATTCTCCCCCTCTCCTATTGGGAGAGGGGGAGATGTCAGCCGACAGGCTGACAGAGGGGGTGAGGTAAAAGCCTGCCGTATTTATTACACCTCGGTCGCAGACTACATGACCCGTGAACAGAAATTAGATTACCTTACTACGAATATCTCTATCGCCTCCAAAAAGATCGATTGGCAACAGCTCACGCCCGATGAACACGGCGATTGGCTCAATAAGCGTGTCGGGGGCGATTATGACACTTATCCGAGAATTGGCGATAAAAAAGACAAAAGTGGTGAAGCTAACAAGGTTTTCTGCGATAACTATTCCAATGGTCTGAAGACAAATCGAGATACTTGGTGCTATAATTATTCAAACAAAGCACTTCACAACAACATTATAGCTTGCATTAATTTTTACAATAAACAAAGAGAATCTATGGCAAACAAAGAACATAATGCTATTGATAGAGATCCTACTAGGTTCAGTTGGACAAGGAGTACGGAAGGATATTTGAACAAAAATATCATAATAGAAGTTGATAAAGGATACTTTGTAAATTCAATATATAGACCATTTGTTCGATGCAATTGTTACTATTCAAAATTGCTTAATGAAGTTCCAGGACAATGGCCTATAATTTTCCCAGTCACTCACATACATTCA
>JAZODZ010000656.1:0-3236 GCA_045597285.1 Myxococcota bacterium | reverse complement strand
ACGGTCGAATCCGCCGCCCGTAATGGCCTGATCGGCCATGCCGGAATAGACTTCGTGGAATGCCGGCGCGCGTCCGGGTGCCGGCGCTTCATATACGACTTCGTGATTCAGCACATCGACCCAGCGTTCGTCAAACGCCGGAGGCGGCTGGACAATGCCGAGCTGTTCTGCAATGCGTATTTTGGATTCAAGACGCACTTCGCTGTGACCTTCGTCGTTCACAATCGCGAGCGTGACACGAGCAACGCGAACCGTGGGAATGCGGAAATACCCGCGTCCGTTGCGACGAGCGGGAGTCCTGAATGACTGAAGTTCATGTCCAAAGGCATCGTAAGCCGTCAAAATCCAGCCGTTGCGGCTTTCAAACGTCGCATTCCAGTAAACAAACAATGTTCCCGGATCGCGCACAAGTGCATAAAGACACGTGCCGGGCACGAATTCGGGCAAAATGGCACCGTGATCGATGAAAATCGAATCCGGCTCCACAGGCACAGGCTCTTGAATTGCGGGCTCTTTGTCGGCTTTTTTAGCACCGTCGACATCCACGTCTTTGTCGGCCGCTTCGTCGTCGGCTTTGTCAAGCGCATCCTTTTTGTCAGCAGCTTTTTTATCATCAGCGGCCTTTGCATCGGCTTTTTTGCCGTCGGCTTTTTTGTCGTCAGCCTTTGCATCGGCTTTCTTGTCAGCATCGGCGGCATCGATCGCGTCTTTTCCGATGTTCACGACTTGTCTCGTCACGAAGGACTTGTCTTCAACGTCTTTACATTCGGCTGCAACGGGCTTTTTCGTCGTTTCAGTTGCATCCGTATCTGCGGTTTTCTTTGCTGGCGCAACAGTGCGCGGGGATTCCGAAGGAGCAGACGCCTTGCGAAGCTCCTTCTCTTTCTGCTTATTTCCTGAGTTGGCCACGATATTTTCTCCTAAAATTCGAATCCAATGTGCGAAATTCTGACGAATTTCGAGACCGCACACACTCTATCATCATTTTAACAATAAAGCACTGCAATCCTTCTTCCAGATAACATGTGTGCATCCGGAATACATGTAGGTGTAATTACCACACATTAAAAAATGTGTCCAGAAAAAAGGGATCAAAACTGACATTAAACTTTTTTTGTTGTTGGCACGCCTATTGACATACGGCGTGCCCGCCGCGCTATTGACATACGCGCGGCGAATCTTTTCGGGTATGCACTCCCGAAATAAATGTTCAAAATTGGACAGTGCGAGCCCGGGTGTGCTAAGCTCAATAATTGGGGTGTGTTATGGCGCAATCGGTGTGATGCGTTTGTGAAGGTTTGACATGCGTATGAATTTCAGTGAAGGCGACATTATAAACAACAAATACCGGATCATTGAGCTGATTGGCGGTGGTACGATGGGCAAGGTTTATAAGGCCGAAAACATCAATATGAGCAAGCCTGTCGCACTGAAGATCCTGCACGGCGATGTCGCGTCGAATCCCGAATACCAGAAACGGTTTATGCGCGAGGCACGGTCAGCCGCCGCACTGGAACATTCCAATATCTGTACGGTCATGGACTTTGACACGACCGAGAACGGTTTGCCGTACATCGTCATGGAGCTTTTGATTGGCGAGACATTGACCGAACGCATTCATGCCCACGGAAGCCTCAGCCCGCTGGAATCGGTGCGCATCATGCGCCAGCTGATGGGGGCTTTGAGCTGTGCCCATGAGGGTGGCGTCGTCCACCGCGATGTGAAACCGGACAATATTTTCCTCATTCAGAGGGAAGGACGCTCGGATTTCGTCAAATTGATCGATTTCGGCATTGCGCATCTCGAGAATCCCGAAGGCGATTTGAAGACGCTCACGCAGGCCGGAACGCTTTATGGAACGCCTCAGTACATTTCGCCAGAACAGGCGGAATTCGGCACGGTCGATTTCCATGCGGATTTGTATGCAGCCGGCATTATCTTTTTTGAAATGCTGACTGGAAAGCCGCCCTTTACCGGAAAAAATTACATCGAGCTTCTCATGCGTCACGTCAACGAGCCGCCTCCCCATATCAGTGAAAAAATGTGCCAGGGGGCACGCATTGACGCGATCATTCAGCGCCTTCTTAAAAAGAATCCGAATGAACGGTATGGTTCTGCGCTCGAAGTGCTTCCGCTTCTCGACGACGTTCTGGTTCACATGTCGGCAGGAAGTTCCAATGACAGCGAACTGCAGTCCGCGCTGGCATCGAGTTCGATGAACCTGAATGTCGCGGCGCTGGCCAACACTGCACCCGAAGAAAAGAAAGGCATACTCAGTTCAATTAGTTCTGCAAAACGCGTGGTGCTGCTCATCACGGTCATCATCGTTGTTTTGATTATCACGCTTCTTACCGTGATAGGGCTCAAACTGGCCGGCGTTTTGAGCTAGTAATCTGATAACTGGAATTTGGCCGCACTGGTTTTCCCCGTGCGGCTTTTTTTGTGCATTTAAACCGCTTAATGTGCTAACAGTATAGAGCCTGGACGTTCAGGCAGTTCTGAAGGAAAATTCATGCGCAGTTATCCTGTTTATACAGTGACGCCAAAGGCTGAGAAAAGCCTCCGCAACGGGCATCCTTGGGTATATGGCGAAGAAATTACACAGATGACAGAAGAAGCGCCCAATGGCGCGATAGTCGATGTGCGTTCTTCGAAAGGGGCTTGGCTAGGGGCCGGCTGGGTCAGCAACAAGAGCAAAATCCGCGTTCGCATCATCTCGACAAATGCCAATGATCGATTCGATGAAGCTTTCTTTGCTCGCCGTATTCGTTATGCCATCGATTATCGAAAGACCGTGATGGGCGAGGATTTTAAGGCCTGCCGACTGATATTCGGGGAATCGGATCAGTTTCCCGGACTCGTGGTGGATCGGTTCAACGATATCCTTGTCGTGCAATCCATGTCGGTCGGCATTGAATGTCGCAAGAACATGATTTACCGCCTCATCGTCGATGCGTTGCACAGCATGGGTGAGCAGGTTACGGCAATTTATGAACGCGGCGACGTGGCAACGCGGGCACTGGAAGGGCTGGACCAGACAAAAGGGTTTTATGCAGTGGATGGGCTCAGAACTGATCTCGATGGTCATGTCGTCATTTCCGAAAACGGAATTCAGTTCGACGTCAACTACATCGATGGCCAGAAAACGGGTTATTTCCTCGATCAGAAATACAACCGGCTCGCCGTGATGAAACTGGCCAAAGGACGCCGTGTTCTCGATTGCTTTACCCATACCG
>JAZODZ010000655.1:0-4557 GCA_045597285.1 Myxococcota bacterium | reverse complement strand
GGGCCGGCGGCGGGGTGGGAACGGCTGAGCGTCTTTCCTGGGGTTTGACGGGTTCAACAGAGGGGGCTGTTGGTTTTTCATCTTTGGCAGGAACAGCAGGTTCAGGCTTATCCGATTTTTCTTTTTCTGTAGTATCAGCCGAAGGCGTGGTTGCCGGTGCAGGTTTTTCGAAGAGTTTGGTCTCGAATGGCTTAATGGAAGTCTTTGGCGCATTCGGATCGATGGAATCGGGTGCGACAGCAGAGGCGACGGGTTTAATGACATCGGAACTGGCTGTCGGGACTGCGTTGAGCTTACTGCTGATAGAGAAACTACTGCTTGTTTTGGGCTGCGGAGCGGCAACTCTTGTTTCGGAATCGCCAAGTGGCGAGAAATCTGAGGCAGAGGACAGCTTGGCTTCCGAGGATTCGGAGCTGGCTGGAGCCGACTGGGGAGAGGATTGAATGCTTTGCGTATTGTTTAGCGTGTCGGGGCTCGCAGACGCATTCAGGAAGTTTACTATCGAACAATGTTCGGCAGATGTACTCGCCTCGGGGATGTATTCATCATCATCGTCGTCATCGTCGAGTGAGTTGAGCAGATCTTCGGCATCCATTTCGTAAGAGGAACTGCCTGTTGCCATCGTATCATTTTCCTTATCCATTCTTTCGCTCTCCAGCTCGTTCAGGATGATGTTACATTATGCAAAGAAAATTGCTTACACCTTTACAGTGTAAAACAAAATTCTAAAAACTTAAAACGCTATCTTTCAAAATTAGGAAAAAAGCCATGATTAGATGAAGAAAGGGTGTTTTTTGAGGCCGGCATTCCGCCATTTTTGGCGGAATGATTAATGCCAGCTACCAAGTGCAACACCCATCTTGATTTGCATATTGGGTTTCAGTCTTGGGCACGGAGAAAAGCCGTCGTTTTCGACAAAGAGGACGACAGTACTGCCGAGGTCGAAGCACGCGATCTGGTCACCGCGGTTTACAGCATGTGATGGTTCCAGCGCCTTTAAAAATGGATTTCTCAGCAGTGTGCTGTTTGCCGAGAAACTGTCAAACGTGAGGGATATCTTGCCCACGCAAGTGGCACCGACTTTGACGAGTGCGCAACGGTGTCCGTCATCTGTGGTGATAAACGATGTCAGGCGTTCGTTTGCCGGAAGGAGATCGTCGGTCAAAAAATAACCGATTCTGTTCACGGGAAGAAGCCGACCGGGGGCATAGGAGATATGGGATATGTGTCCCGAAGCGGGCGCGTGAATCCGGTGATAGCTCGAAGGAGGAAGATAAATCGTAAAAGCCCAGGCATCGTCCAGCCAGCTGGTCAGTTCGGGATCATCTGTTCCTACAAGCTGACGGGCTGAATAAACCTGTTTTTTGGCTTCGATGAGGGTGCCTTCTGTGACTTTGCCCGAGAATTTCAGTTTCCCGTCCACAGGCGAGATGACGTCGCCAGTTTCGATAACGCGGGAACCGTCTTTCAGCTTGCGTGTAAAAAGATCGCTGAGGCAGGAAAATGCTTCAACAGGCTCTTCAGATTCTTCCATGTTCATTCGGGCAAGCCGCGCAAATGAAGTATTGATGCGTTGCTGAATGGGGGTTGGAAAATGAATGTCTGCCAGAACGCCAACGCCTCTGCTCATAATGGCGGTTGGCATGATGTCGAGAAGTTTTGAAAGTCGTCCCATAAGAATAGTTTCCTGCAAGAATTGAAAAAATAAGCGGCATTCCTTTGCCGCCTCGATTGGCATTCTATATAAAAATGATGAATAAGCAAATAAAACACAATGCAACTGTTCGTAACTATTCAGTCCCTAAAGACGTTTTCTCAGTACATAATCCTGGCAAACCCAGGCAATAGGCAGGGGGCAGGAGGTCTGCAATAATCGAGATTGTTGTTTTTTTAGTAAGATTTCCTGTCGTCTTGAAGCTGAATCGTTACAACTGTTCAGATTCTGGCGGAGATTCGAGTTCAGTTACTGGCGGAATTTCTGAATTACGTGGTTTTATCGAAATGAGGCACCAGGCGGCAGACGATAGGATTACGCATCCAACGCCATCAGGGCCTGGAAAGTTACACACAAATTGAAGTCTTATGATGTGGGACTTTACAGTTCAGTCAGAATGTGATAAGATGACAGAATGAATGTGTTGCGGCTTGATAAAAGAGCCCAGACATAAACCGATACTTTACCTTAGGTCTTTGAGGGAGTCCCGATATGCAGTTAAAAAATAAACTGATGACGCTCGGTTGTGTTGCAGTAACGGCTGCGGCACTTATCGCCGGTGTGGCCTGCAATGAACACGAAATGGCACCATTTTCGAAGTCTTTAAGTTCCGGAAAGAAACAAAGCACGAGTTCCGGTTCGGCCCGTCCCGTCGATATTCTCTTCATCATCGATAACTCGAACTCGATGAAAGAAGAGCAGACCGGCCTTGATGAACAGTTCCATGTCTTCCTTGAAAGACTTATTGAGGCAAACGCAAACTTCCGTATTGCAACGGTTTCGACCAGCTACAGTGGTGCGGGTATGCCTTTCATGACGACAGCCCTCGAAACCGGAAGCCAGCTCCTTAAGGACGCGGGCGTCACGAATATCGAAGACATCAAGAATAGATGCGTCGAATATTACGATAACGGCAGTGTGTACGATTTCAAATCCGATGTCTGGACTGAGAGAGAAGGCAATGACTTCAAATCTCTCGACAGCTACGAATCAAAGAGCTGGATTGACTTTGCCGACTTCGCTGTTGGCACAAACGGTACGTTCGATGCTTCCTCCCATTCGTCGAAACGTAACGAAATCATCCGCGATCTCTTCCGATGCCAGGCCTTGATCGGCATCACGGGCGACGGTACCGAGAAAGGTCTTGCCACCATGAAGAGCTCGCTCTCGAATGCACGCGACTTTTCCGATATTGCCAGCACCGTCAAAAACTTTAAGCGTAAAGGCTCCATCCTCACCGTCGTTTTCGTCACCGACGAAAATGACTGCAGCAGTTCCAACCTTCTCTCCGGTAACGATTGCGAGACAAGACGTAATATCGAAGACTCCTGCATCGTGACCCGTGGCGACCGCGTCCTCAACCTTGGCGATGAGCCCAGCGTCCTCCAGCTCTCCACAGGCCAGGCTTTTGATGTCGATGGCCGTGCCGGTACCGATGGCGCCAAAAAACTCCGTGAATGGTGCGTCGCCGGTGATGAAGAAGCCCGAAAAGCCCTCGAGAATTGCCTCGAAGTCGGCGATGACTGCCCGGGTTACGCCTACATCAAATGTCCGGAAGTTGAAGAAGACGGCCAGATTAAGAAAGTCTGTGATAATGCCCTCGATCACCGTAGCGATTATTACAACTTCCTCCTCGATTACGTTATTTCCAGCAACGAGCCCTTCTATCGCGCTCAAAATGCTGAACTCTTTGCCGGCATGGCAGATGCCGCCGAACATCGCTCCAAACTCGTTGACCTCGCCAAATCCGATATCATTATCGCATCCATCATTAACCGCGATCAGGGAATGCGTTTCGATACGGCAATGCCCGAAAACTGGTGCGGTACCGCAGGCTCCCAGGGATATCGTTATCAGCTCTTCGCTGAAATGTTTAACAATGAGCCGATTTATGCTCCGATTTGCTGCCGTAAAGAACAGTTTAGAGCTTCCATGATTATCGATGGCAACACGAAGGCCACCGACGTTTGCAAGGATGAAGAAGATGGCGAGAACGGTGCATTCGGTCCCGTGCTCAGCACCATCGGCCAGAGAATCGGTAAAGCTGTCAATACGCTTTGCGCGGATTCTGCCCCCGTTACCTGCACAATAGACGACTGCGGCGACGGAACCGATCCGAGCTTCAAGAAATCTTCTACGTGCCCATGCCTCTATGGTTGCAATCCTAAGACATACCTCGCCAACTCTACTAACGAATATCACCTTTGCAATGAATTCGAGTTCAGAGTCGGCGCTGTCGATGCCTCCGGGAATAATTACGAGCTGTACAAAGAAGACGTCAACTATTCCATCGATTTCAATTCGAATTATTGCCGAAGCAGAACGGGCTCGCCGATTCAGGTCAACATGATTACAACTGAACCCGGCAAGAGCATCGTGTTCGAATATCCGAAAGCCGTTTCCGGTGGTTGATGCCTGGTTTTCTCTGATTTAAAAAGCCCTGAAGCAATTCGGGGCTTTTTTTGTGGAAATGGCTACTTCGTACGCCATTTCTGGCCTGCTTTTTTTTCGCTTTGTTCAGTCAGTCCCGATACTTATTCAGTCAATCGACGCAATTATGATGCGAAAAAATACGCAGGCCTTCGGGCGGCTATGTGCGGTTGGAACCGTCCCTCATGGACTTCGTATTGAAATAATTTGACTCTACACACATACGCCGCCCGTGTACTCGATTGGAAATGCCCGTGTACTCAATTGGAAATGCTACGGATAGGGAATGAAGGGCAAAATTCAGACATAGATCCCCTAGGAAACAGGGTTTCCTCTCTCTCCCATTCCCACCCGCCAGCCGCCGCCTAGCCCAACAAACGTGCGGCCTGGCACACCACCCCCTTTCCGCGTTC
>JAZODZ010000654.1:0-13451 GCA_045597285.1 Myxococcota bacterium | reverse complement strand
CGGCGTTCATTGTCTCACGACTTTGCGTACACAGTGGGGGATGCGGGCGGCGGCCCCCAGAAAAAGCTTAACGCCTCCTTTCCTGTTGGGGAAGGAGGCGTTATTTTAATCCGTGATTTTTAAATCGAGATGAATCTGTTCGTCGAGTACTCCCAGCGTGAAATTGATATGCTCGAATCCAATGGGATCCGGATTCTTGCGCTTTTCTTCAAATTTCTTTAATTGCTGTTCATAAAGCTTTTCGTCGAACGGATAATTCGGATCCATGTCATGCATTTTCTTGGCATGTTCGATATGTAATAATTCTGCCTGTGCAGACATATCAGTCATCATGGTGGAGAGCTTCGATGAAACATGGATGTCGAGCCACGGTGTGGTTGATGAGACGGCGACTAGTGCTACTTTGTTGACATCATAGTTTTCAGATGCGATGTAATAGCCATCATTTGTTATCATGGCATTGCCTTCTGGTAGTGTGACGCCTGGCAAATCGATCGGGAATGGCGTCTTGATGGCTTTACCCTTGACAAAAGATGAGGAATCCACTTTGCGTTTACCTGCCAGTCTCATCAGCGTGGGAAGCGCCTGCTCTGCATTGGTGGTGTGGACATGACCTGCATAGGATATATACATCTTTTCATCTTTCATCTCGGAATCGGTTATCGAAAAAGATAAACCGGTCAAATCCAACAGTACGCTTGCTTCTTCCGATTCAAACAGGAAAGGAATATCACTGGCGAATTGGTTGAAATCCTTGAGGGATGGGCATGTCAGAGGACGACGTTCCAAGGCGCTCGAAAACTCTTTCATCGTTTCATAAAAGCCCTTCAGATTAAACTGAATCCCCATATCTGCGATATGTTCGGGCATATTGAATCGTTTGCCTTTGGTTGTCAGGTTTGACAGTTTCCCGCGGATATCTTCGCGAACAGTGAAATCGCCTGTGATTTCAAGCGTTTTATTATAAAAGTCGAAGTTTAATCTCGTCTCCGGAAATGCCGAGAGCAACCATTTGTAATCCGCCGTGCAGATCCTGTCCACGGACGGATTCACGATACCCAACATGGAGGTGTACATGGGGAGATAATCAGCCAGCTTCATCAAATCCGGTAAACTGTCATTGAGAATATAGAGTGAGGCAAATGTGCGTTCTGGAATGATTTTGCCAAGTTTTTCTGCCGAAAGCGAAGCTTTCTGGGATTGATAATATTTGTCCGCTTTCGCTTTGTTATGAGCTTCCGATACTGTGATAATCATCTTATCGGAGAGAATGTTGGTTGTTACGATGAGACCTCTTTTGGGGTCTTCTCTGAGGTTGAAATGATACGTCGTGACATTCTTTTGGGCCGTCGGTTCACCGTCGAGTTCCAATCCTTGCATCGACAGCATGAGTTTTATCGACTCGAATACTGTGCTCAACTCTTCGCGAACTGCACTGGCATCCTTAATCCCAATGACACTGACGAGTGTATCGTCGGCAATATAGACGACTCTGTCACTGCCTAGCGAGGAAAGACCAAAGTTATTCCCCAAATCCTTGGCAGCATTGACTCCCAGTGCATTTTGAAGATTCTTTTTCTTTGCCATGTAGGAAAGAATGTCCTCTTCGGGGACTTGTCTGGTGGTTGCAAATGCCAACACTGCATTCGCAGGAATATACGATAAAAATGGATTGTCTTGATTTGTAAAGCTTTTGCCGTCCAATGCCTCTTCTGCAGGTTGTTCGGTGACTTTAAATGCACGGACACTGGGCTCAGCAGGTTTTTCGGCTTCATCATTTGCAGGTGCCTCGGGCTGAATGTCCTGCGCTGCGGGATCCTGAGTATCCTCGGAATTCGACGACGATGAAAATTTCGAACAGCCGTACAGCAATGTTGCCATACCTAGAATTAAAGCGATTTTTTGATTAAAATGACAGAACTTCCGATAACTACAACGCATAGGTAACTCCATAATGAGAATTGAGGCTCAACATTGCCTAAAATCATACATTAACGCGCATAATGCAATAGGTCAATTTCGATTGCAACTGCGGGGAGAACTGCGGTAACAATTCTTCCCGTTACCCCGTTCGAGGTCTGGTCAAGAAATGCCGGACTGTAGGGGAGGGGGATTTTCACCGCAACACGATGCCTTGAGTGAAAAAACATGAAATTTACGAAAGAATTTCTTGAAAGCAGGGGGCTGACGCCGGATAAAATTGCCGACACCATGCTGAACTTTTATCGCGATATCGATGCGACAACTGCCCGTATTTCTGAGGAACTACGGCAGTGTGGCGTGCAATTGAAGTGCTGTCCCGGTTGCTGTGACTGTTGCGTTGATGGACTGAGCGTAAACCGCTCGGAAGAAGCTGTCATTCGGAAGCTGTATCCGAATATTTTCGAAGAAACCCCGCACGAGCCTGGAAAATGCCCATTCCTGAACGAGAATGGGCTTTGCAGAATATACGAGGCAAGGCCGTTTGTGTGCAGAACCCATGGCATGCCGCTCAAATTGGTGATTTCCCGTGAGGAGGCTGCCGAACTCGGTGCCGTGGTGGATGGCGAACAGGATGAAGTCGAATTACTCGATATTTGCGAGAAGAACGAGGAAGGCGTTGATATTGCCGATTTGCCCGATAGTGCTTTCCTGTCGCATGAAACATGTGAGGTAAAACTGGCAACGATGGAAATGGCAACTTTTGGCGAAGATGAAGTCCGCATGGATATGCGTGATCTCTTCGTAAAGAAATCATAGGCTCGGGGTGAGAACGTAGCCGAGTAAAAGCGATTTCCCTCAATTATTTCTCCCTCTCTCCAAGGCTGAGTAAGGGACAATTGCTGTAAATGATGCAAATAATAGAAGCCCGTAGGGCTTCACGTTTAGTAGCCCCCGGTTGGCGCGTAGCGCCTACCGGGGGATCAGATCAGTCAACCATCACCATCCCCGTAGGGGATTCCCCCAAAAACACATACAACAAAAAGTCCCTTCCTCAGCCTAGTGGGAGAGGGGCGCGATAACGGCGAGTGAGGTCCGATAATTACGCTTCATCCGACTTGGATTCTTCTTTCACATCGTCCGACTTGGCTTCTTCTTTTGCCTCATCCGACTTGGATTCTTCTTTCACATCATCCGACTTGGCTTCTTCTTTTGCCTCGTCCGACTTGTTTTCTTCTTTTGCCTCGTCCGACTTGGCTTCTTCTTTTGCCTCATCGACTTTTGCTGTATTCGCGGCAAGTCCCAACGGTTTCTTTTTTACCTGGAATTTTTCCGTGTACATTTCGGCATACTGATCTTTCCAGGGGCCCCAAATGCACATTCCGAGCATGATCAAACCTACGATAATAAACGGAATGCTCAGGTACTGCCCCATCGTCAGGCCGCCTTTCATGGCGAGTTCATCGATCTGATATTCTTTGAAGAACTCGACGACGAATCGCATCGAGAAATAGGAAGTGATGATGATGGCAGTCGACATACCGAGGGGGAGTTTCTTGCCGTGTTTCCGATAGCCGAAGTAGGTTCCGAACAGGGCGATTCCGGCAATCACGCCCATTGCGGCTTCGAAAAGCTGCGACGGATAACGGGGAACGCCATCGTAATGCGTAAAAATAAAGGCAAAGGGCGAATTCGGATCGCAAGGTGCGCCAACGATTTCCGAGTTGCAGAGGTTGCCGAGACGCACGCAGATCATGGCAATGGGGATGCCGAAAGCGAGCCTGTCTACCGTGACTCTAAGCGGCGTCTTGCGCCACACGTAATCGTAAATCACGCAAGTCAGAGCAATGCCGAGAGCCGCACCGTGACTTGCAAGACCGCCCTTCCAGAACTTTAAAATCTCAATCGGATTCGCCGAATAATAGTCCCAATCATAGAAGATACAATGAACCAGACGGGTGCCGACGATAATCGCAATCATCAACGCATACGTCAGGTTCGTCGCCTTTTCGGGATCTTCGTTTTCGTCTCTGTAACGCCAGCGCAGCATCATATAGCCCTGCGCCAGTGCCAACGCGAACAGAACGCCGTAATAACGGAGTTCAAACCCGTTATCCAGCCTGAATATGGCCGGATCCATATCCCAGAGCACGACGCCGAGGGACGATAAAAAATCGATCATGTATTCTCCTTATTTCTGAATTCTTTGAACTGCGCACCGACGATGCCGCATAAAACACGCAACCTATAACAGAAATCGCTATTTGATAATGAATTATTATCTTGAAATCTGATATTTAGTAAAACCTTGGCTTATTACGCCGTTTATTTTGCTTTTGATTTACGGAATCCCAATGGGCTGCAAGAAGTGTGAGAAATTATTCCGCGATCCGATTCATAACGTCATTCAGTTTAATATGGATGATGACGTCGATCGGATGCTCTTTTCCCTCGTCGACACGAGGCCTGTACAGCGCCTGAAACGCGTCTGTCAGCTAGGTTTGGCGAGTTATGTCTATCACGGTGCCGAGCATTCGAGGTTCGGGCATTCGATAGGGACGCAGCACGTGGCGAAGCGCATTTTCGACAGCGCCAATCCTGATGGCGATCCGTTTGAACGCGCCGTTACACGTGCCGCCGGGCTTTTGCACGACATCGGGCATGCGGCTTTTAGCCATGCGTTTGAATCCGGCATGTCGCGCATCTGCAAGTTCGATCACGAATCCATGACGTGTGCCTACATCATGCAGGAAGATGGCGAAATCTATAGGATTTTGCACGATTTTGATCCCCGTATGCCGGAATGCGTCGTGCAGTGCATTGCCCAGGAGACGCCTGCCTGGTACCATCCCATTGTTTCGAGCCAGCTCGATGCCGACCGCATGGACTACATACTGCGCGACGGTTACATGACCGGCATTCGCAATTATCTGTACGACATCGACAGGATTCTCGAAATGCTGGATCACGATGAAAACGGCATTATCGTTGGATATCGTGCCATTCATGCCGTCGAAACTTATCTGATAAGCCGGTATCACATGTACCAGCAGGTTTATCATCACAAGACGGTTCGCGGCGCTGAAAAACTATTGGAATCGATATTCAGGCGCGTTGCGGATTTGGCCGGAGACGGCAACGAATCCGTGTTCGAGGTCGGCAGAATGGGGACGCTACTCAAAGACATCGTCAAAACACACGTCGTCGATCCACGCCTGTGCATCTCCGTGCACGATGCCCATGCCTGGGCGGCCATCGATCTTTGGCGCGATTCGAAAGACAGGACGCTCGCCGAACTCTCGGAACAGCTGCTGCGGCGGCAGTTCTTCAAGACCGTGGAAATCCCCGATGAATTCAGGAGCATCGTGCGCCGTGGCTGGCCGATTCTCGAAGACGTCATGCGGCAGAACGGTTACGATCCGAACTACTACCTTGTGCTCGATACCATCGTGAATCGCGCCTTTGCGCCTTACGCGCCCGAAAGCGCACCATTGCTGCCGTTTATGCAGGACTCGGGTTCCACGGGGCACGTCAATGCAGACATTCGGATTCAGCAGCCCAACGGCGAAATCGTTTCTATTCAGGAAGCCAGCCCGATCGTCGATATGCTCACCAAAGTCCACTCGCAACTGGCGCGTCTCTGCTTCCCGGCCGCCGTCCGTCCCGCGATCATCGACGCCCTGAAGAGCCTGCACGTGCCCGTGTGACATATACAAAAAAAGCCGCGTATTCGCTTGCGAATAGCGGCTTTAGCGAGCCGTATGCGCCAATGGCGCATAGGCGAGCAAAAAAGAGAGTGGCGAGCCGTAGTAGAGACGTCCGGTCCGGCCGTCTCTCAAGGCGAGCCCCATAAATAATTATATCAATGCACCGGCGATGGTTGCCGTCATGAAGGCTGCAATCGTGCCGGCGATCATCGCCTTGATGCCCAGACGCGCGATGTCGGAACGGCGTTTTGGAGCCATGCCGCCGATGCCGCCGATTTGGATGGCAATCGACCCGAAGTTGGCAAATCCGCACAGCGCATACGTCGAAATGACGATGGCGCGGTAAGACAGCTGATCGACGACGCGGGCCAGGTGCAGGTAGGCCACGAACTCGTTGACTGCCGTTTTTTCGCCGATGAGCTGCCCCACGAGGAAGCAATCGGACAGTGGGACGCCCATCAGGAAGGCAAACGGGAAGAAAAGCCATCCAAAGATGGTTTCGAGCGAAAGCAACGGCCACACCGTCTTCTTTTCGAGCATCGGCGTCCACGTTTCGCTTTGCGTCTGCGCGAGCAGTGCGCCGCATGCGGCGATGTTGTGCGAGTCGCGGCAGTCGGTCAGGGCTGCGGCCTGTGCATTCGGCGACGTTCCGGCGACGTTTGCCAGCACTGCGTCGTAGAGTTTTTCCGTCGTCTCGATCTTGTCGCTTTGCTCGCCAACGAGCGCCTTCAAACTGTCATCGACTTTAATTCCGCGAATTTCCGCGAGCTGAAGCAGGGCACCGTGCGTGCATGAAATCGTGTCTGACGTCGAATAAATCGAATCGCAGGCCGGATCGAGTTTGCCGCCCGAACTCACGACATAACCTGCCACATGCTCGTAGGTATTGGCGTTCACGAGGCGGCTTGGAAGCCCCAGAATGTAGTTAATCAGGGCGATAATCGCGACAAAGGCGAGCAGCATGGCTGCGACGTTCAGGGCCAGGTGGAGGCCTTCGCCGGCACCGCGTGCGGCCGCGTCGATGACGTTCGCATCGGTTTTGGGCAGCTCAAACTTCGCCGACCCCATCGTCTCGGATTTCTCGGTTTCCGGCATCATAATCTTTGCAACGACGAGGGATGCCGGGGCGCTCATGACGCTTGCCGCAATCAGGTGGCCCGCAATGTCGGGGAAAAACGGCTGAAGCATCGCCACATAAGCCGCCATTGTCCCGCCGGCAACCGTCGCCATGCCGCCCGTCATAATTGCGAAAAGTTCCGACTCGGTCATCTTTTCGACGAACGGTTTGACGACGAGCGGCGCTTCGGTCATGCCGACGAAAATGTTGGCGACCGACGACAGCGATTCCGACCCCGACGTGCCCATGAATTTCATCATGAAAACCGCCATTCCCCTCACGATCCACTGCATCACGCCGAGGTAGTACAGAACCGTCATCAACGAGCTGAAGAAGATAATCGGCGGCAAAATGCTCATCGCGGTGTTGACGAGCGGGGACTCGATGGCCCCCGTGGCAAAGCTCGCAAACAGGAACGTCGTACCGGCATTCGTGAAGTTGATGAGCACTGTGAAGGCGTCATTGAGCCATCCAAATATGGCGCGGCCTACGGGCGTCCACAGGATGAAAACCGCGAACACGAGCTGGATGCCCATGCCGACGGCGACGAGCCGCCAAAGCACTCTCTTTTTCTTGCTGCTCATAAGCCAGGCAATGCCGACGAACGCGAAAAGCCCGACAATGCTCATGATTCTGCTGAGAATGCTCGTGTTGTCTTCGGCTTTTTTCTTTTCTATCAGCGCCTGATGTCCCGACAGCGAGGAGGCTTCGGCGACGTTGTATTTTTGAGCCAGCGTGTCAGAGGTGTCGGAGGCGGCGGGTGCGGTCTGAGCCGCTTGTGGCGCGGGTTCGGGCGCGGCTGCCGGTTGTGCTTCGATAGCGGGCGCGGCTTCGGGCGCAGCATTTTCTGCCGTTGGTGCGGCGGGCGCGGCTTCGGGCGCAGGCTGGGCAACGGGCGTCGGTTGCGCTTCGACGGCGGGCGGTGCTCCGTCTAATGATTGGGCCGTCGCGGGGATGTCATCCTTCACGACGTACCCGAGTATCATGACGAAGAGCCCGAATCCCATGACCAGCCATGCCAGGACTTTGGGAATTCCTTTCCGGCATGGTCGGCAATTGGTGAGCGGGGAAAGCAGGTTCATATTTCTCCTTATTCTGTTGCGGCTCGCCTATGTGCCGCACTTTGCAGCATCATTACGGCCTGGCTTTAGTTATCTATTTCCTTCGATTATTATGGAGTGCGGCACATACGGCTCGCCATGCCGGCTATGGCTTTGCCATACGCCGGCATATCCTTTTGCTGACTTCGCATCGAGTCATTTCATGGTTTATTATTTAATTCGACCAATGTAAAGCCACGCAATGGCGAGGCGAAATCCGCGATTGTACTTCAGAACCCATAAAAAAAGCTCCCATATAGGGAGCTTTTAAAAAGACGCACAAATTCCCCATCTCACGGTAGGAGATGGGAAATGAGAGAACTTAGTCTTTGAATGTGTTTTCGCACTTGTTACCGGAAATCGACGTCGAGGTAATCGCCTGACCACTGAAGGCGCAAACAGGAGAGGATGTCTCGCTTTCGCATTTGGCTTCGCCGATGCACGGGCAGGAACCACCTTCACATTCTGCCAAAACGAGTTTGTAGTTCGAATCGTCTTTTGATGTAACCCACTGCGCTTTATAATTACTGTCACTGGTGACATAGCAATACGGCGTCTTGGTCTTCTGTTCGGAGCAGTTGACGCATTCTTCATTGACTTTCGTATCGCAGTTGTCATCGACTGACGTGTCGCACAATTCTTTTTCGCTGTAGCCAGGAATCTTCGAGGCGTCCGACGGGCATCGGCCGAGATTGAAGGAGGAGCTTGAACTCGTGGGGGGCTGATAAACCATTTTGCCATCGACGCATTTTTCGTAGCCAATCAGGGCTGCGGAGCAAACGCTGTTGTCGTAATTCTTGACTTTACCGACACCCCAGCACGGGTTTTCAATGGGTTCGCATTCACCCGTCGAATCATTCTTGATGCCGTCTACGCAACCGTCACCGGAATTGTCTTTGCCGTCGCAAAGCTCAGGGGCACCCGGATAAACCAATGGGTTGCTGTCGTCGAGATCCTGGGGATTCGTCTCGCTGAATCCGCATTCATTCACGTATTGCTGCTCTGACGCAATGTAGTAGCCGTCTTTGTCGTTATCGCGGCAGTGATCGATTTCTTCTTTTCGAATGCATCGACCAATCTCTTCCTCGTATTCAGGAGTACCTTCCTCATGTGCTTTCACACACAGGCTCGATGAATCCAAACAGTCTGCATTACTCTTGCAAAGGAAAACACCCTTCTCTTCGACGTCACGATCTTCGACCGTGCAACTAATTCCGACTGTTAAAAATGCCGCGCAGAGACATGAAGCAACAATTATTTTACTCGACCGACTCATCTTTACCTCACTGGCATATCTGGTCTTGATGAATTTCAATTCCAAGCAGGCACTTTCCCGCCCATATACAACTTTCTTAAACTAACACAACATAACTTGCTTGGCAAGTTATGTCTACGCGTCTGAGATTATTTTGGGTAACTGTTCACCCACCTCTCCAGTTCATCCGCCGTTTCGACGATTTCGCTGATTCCCGCGTTTTCCAAATACTCGCGACTCCGGAATCCCCACGTCACGCAAACGCCTAAACATCCCGTATTTTTTGCGGTTTCCCAATCGACCGGCGTGTCGCCTATCATCACGACTTCGTCCGTGCCGATTCCCCATGCACGGCACATTTGAACGATGCCATCCGGTTTCGGTTTCAATACCTTCCCTTCCTCGACACCGACAATCCCGTCGAACGTGCCTGGCTTAAAAAATTTCTTCGCGAGTTTTTCGCACCAGAACTGAGGTTTGTTCGTGTAGATTCCCTGCTTCATTCCCTGTCGCTTCGTGCGTTCAAGAATTCCTTCGATCCCGTCGTACACTTTCGTCTGTGGATCGTCCCGCGTCAGCGTCCGCCCACGATATTCCCGCAAAAATGCCATCAGATCGTCTCCCTCAAGGCCGCTCGACTTATGGCAGAGGTATTTCGCACCATACCCGATGTACATCGTCATCTCGGCTTTCGGCTTTTCAGGCAGACCCCACGCTTTCAGCGTCTCATTGCACGCGCCGATGATGTCGTCCAGCGTGTTCAGCAACGTCCCGTCCATGTCCCATATCAATCCCTTGATATGTCGTCGCTTCTCCATATTTCTTTCCTCCTGCCTCATCCCCTGAGGAAGGGACATTTTGTATTATTGTATGTGTTTTTGGGGAATCCCCTACGGGGATGGTTATGTTTGAATGACCTGATCCCCCGGTAGGCGCTTACGCGCCAACCGGGGGCTACTAAACGTGAAGCCCTACGGGCTTCTATTATTTGCGTCATTTACAGCATTTGTCCCTTCCTTAGCCTCATCCCGCGAGGCCAGAACAATAATTGCTAATTGCTAATTGCTAATTGCTAAATCCTAAATCCTAAATCCTAAATCCTAAAACCAATACTGAATCCCGACCTTCAAACCGATTCGGTGACGGAAATACTTGTTCTCTATCGGATAGGTCGTCACGCTCGCAAATGCCTCGACTGTCGTATAAAACGACTCTTTCCCGATGCCCAGGCCGATATCGAAATCGAACAGGAAACTGAACGGTGTCTTGCTCGTCGTCACATCGGATGGAGCGCATTCGAGGTCATTGGTACCAAATGTTTTACACGGCGTAGATCGGAGAATGGTGTACGGCGACGAAAAGCTAAACGACGGCCCCAGCATCAGAAATCCCCGGACCCACGGCCAGTCTTTGGCCAGACCTATCATTATCGGGAAATCAAACACCTCAAATGTGTCATACAGCTCGTGGGCCTTGTCCTGCAAAACCGCAATGATGTTCGCTTCCAGGTAGATGAACAGATGCTTGTTGAACATGTAGGATAGCGAGAGATAGCCGCCTGTGTTGTGAACAAAGTCGTCTGTAGGATGATTCAGAAAACTTGAATACGAAGCACCGACACCGATTGCAAAGCGATTGGATTTGTCCGTCGCTGATTTTTCCTCAGAAATATTGATCTTCAGGCAATCGTATGTCTGGTTCATGCGACGCGATATCATGTCGGCAACATATTCGGATTGATTCTCTTCGGGAAAATCCAGAATCTGGCGATGATAAGTGATTTCTCCCGTATCCTTGCGGTATTCGTCGAGTTCCAGATACAGATCGCCGCTTCGATCCTCGACAATGCGCGTCAGAACGACGATATCGGACTGAACCTTATGCGCCAGTGCTGCGGCATCCTTTTTCGGTGTCTTGCGATAAATCTCGTTGTTCAGAAACAGTTCCAGAGCCTCGTCATATAGCTTGACGCGTTCGGCACTCTGACGTCCCTCGAGCATCGTCAGATAAGGAGCCAGTCGAATGAGTTCCATAAATGCCAGTCGTGCGGGATGAAGCTCTTCAAAATGCGTTTCGTCATCATCCTGATGCTGCGCGATTAATCCATACGCCAGCATCTGCCACGCCTGCGCGACGATAGAGGGTTGATAATACTGGATGTTCGATTTTTGATAGTTCTCTATCACGCGCCTGGTCAGAGACACGGCAGACGAATAATTCATGTTTTCCATGAAATTATGCGCATACTCCATGTCGATTTGTGCCTGCATGAAGGCATCGGTCTGATACAAATCAGATTTATGAAACGCCTCGTCTGTTTCGGTCCACGAAATCACGCGCAAATACGGATGAGCCTTAGCTTGTGCAATCGTGCGGTTTCGAATATCCGATACATCGGGATAGGCTTTCGGAGGCAGGTTTTTATAGAGATATATCGGTATCGACTGTGGAAAAAAGGCTATCGAGTACTTCTTCTCCGCCGGAACCGTGATTTCCGGCGGTATTTCCGCGAAGGCTTCGAATGCCACGAATGCAAACGAAGCCAATAGAATGAAGATAATGCCAAAGCGCTTCATCGCACACCTCAGTTCAGAAGAACGGGCAATATGCCGTTACAGCTTTGCAGTGCATCCGATGTCGCGAAACAGCCGTCTGTATTGTCTGGATCGGAAGGATCCCCTGTGATTTCGCTCAAAACAAGTCGTTCATCCAATTCGGGGGTTGCCGATTTTAATATCCGCCACGGTGTTCCATTTTCGTCCGAAACATCGTAATAAACATACCATCCCAAGGCATCTGCCATGTTTTGGTACGAAAAAACAGCCGATGGATAGCTTTCTCCCTCAAAATTGCGCCCTGAAATGTCAGTCTCTGGTGGCGATGGAAAAAATACCAGAACCTGATGGTTCAGTGTCGCCAGTATGGGCTCCGTTCCCGAATCCCAGATATCATTGGCGTTCAAATCCCTGAACAGTATTGCGGTGGCAATGAATATTTCGTTCGATTTCTTTCCCTGGGATGCGTATGGGTTCTCTCGAAGATTAATGCCGCGAATCCGGTTGTTCTCGATATCGATATCGTCGAGATGAGCCGTCTGAACTTTCTGATAACCGGCCGCATCGAACTCATCGGTGTGTTGTGGTGACTTCCCTATTATCGACAGTTTGATGTTTTCACAATTTCGCACCGAGGGGGTACACGAATTCAGAATCCCGCTCGGCAGAATAAATTCGATGTCCTTGCGCTTGTGATAATAGAGGCATTCCAGGCTTCGGGCACTGCTCTTTTTCATCGTCTGAAGAATCATCTGGTTCTCGGTTTCTGCACCAAGCTCCAAATATGCCCTGTCCTCGGGAAGATAATATTCCAGATTCGCCTTATCACTGACGAGGCTTTGGTTAAAATGGATGCGGCTCAGACTGCCGGATAGTGTCTTCTCGCCAAGCTCTGCACTGAACTGCCACTGGCGTTGTTCCTTGTCGTGAAATGTCACGAATATCCTGTCGTTTCTCACGTATCCGTAATCTATGCGACCACAGTAATAGTAGTCTGTCGCCGTGTCCATGATTTCCGGCATCTGGCTGAATAAGCTGTATCCTTTCAGATCGAAAGTCTCAAACGTGCCGCCTATGGCATCGTCAAACTGCCGAAGATGAAACCGGAAAAAACGGCGCGTGTCCTGGTCCTGAACAAAACTCGTCACCCGGCCCGACAACGACGACTCCTCGAAACTGCCATTCACATCCAGAATCGAGTCGCAACCCCAAAATTGCATACTCAGCAGGATTATTCCCAGAATCAAAAATGTGTTTAAGAATCGAACGGTCACAGCGAAAGCACCTTTTCCTTTCCGTATTTCTCTGACAATGCGTCAACGCGGGAAAGCACGGATGCTCGCTGTTTCCAGAATTGCTCGAAACTCGCCGTTTCATGCTTCGTGGGCTCGGGGAAAAGCATCTGAAATGTGGCATCCTTGTCCAGTTCACGGAGATTTTTGATAAACCGTGCACTGAACCGCTCGGTCATCATGAACCGCTGGTAAACCTTGTCATTGCCGAATTTCGGAAATGCCGCGCCGTTGTCTATCGATACGATATGGCCGTCCTTATACTGGCAGTTCACGCCCCACCAGCTTCCCACGCCAGAAAACCGATCCCAGTTCCCTACGAGATAATCAAATACCAGAATGTCGGAAACCTGCGCGGCAAGGTTCTTCACCGTCAGGCCCTTCGACTGCGCCATGATTTCGGGAAGCAGTTTTTGCGTATTCTTGTTGTGTTTCAGAGGATTCAGAGCCTCTCCAAGGGGCTTGTATTCTGGGATATACGGACTCTGAGAAAGCCACGGCAGCC
>JAZODZ010000653.1:0-1553 GCA_045597285.1 Myxococcota bacterium | reverse complement strand
ATCCCCGATGAATTCTGGGGATTTACTGAGGCGGAAGTCAAAACTATGCTTACATATTATGGCATAGAAGATAAATTTGAAATGCTCAAAAAGTGGTATGATGGATATGAATACAGCGGGCGGAAAGTATTTAATCCCGTGAGTTTATTGAATGCCATACGTGGGCTTGTGAATGGATATGGAGATGATGCCATTCAATCGTATTGGGCCATGACGAGTAGCAATGATATTATTGACGAGATGATCGATAATAATCCGCAGCATCGCGAGGCATTAGCGCGATTGATGGAGGGCGAAACCATGACGGTGCCCGTAATCGATAATCTGTCATATCGCGATTTGCAACAGAACCCGGATGCGATATGGAGCTTTTTATTATATACGGGTTATTTGAAAGCTATTAAAGTCGGCAAAGACGAGGATAATCTACAGATTGCCGAAGTTGCTGTTCCAAATAATGAAATTTTGACTGTGATGAAATCATCGATGCAGCATTGGTGGAAGGATATATATCTTGACGGGTGCGATGCACGACCGTTGATGCATGCGCTCTTGAATGGGGATGTCGCAAGTATTGAGCGCGAAATACGCACGATATTGAATAACAGCGTGAGCACAAACGATGCAAAAGAAGATTTCTATCACGGCATGTTGGTCGGCGTGCTGAGTACGATAAAAACAGTCAAATCCAATCGCGAGTCTGGCGAGGGACGTCCCGATATCGTGGTTAAAGATGGCAACCGAGCGATTATATTGGAAATTAAGTGCCTTTTGCCATCCGCGATTAATAAAATGCCATTGGAGCAACAGTTCGTCAAAGTTCCAGCCATGATGAACGCCTTATTGGATGAAGCTGAAACGCAGTTTAAAACTCGATATTATATTCAAGGATTGAAGTTTGAAGACGAGAATATTACCGAAGTGAAGGGATACGCCGTGTGTTTCTGCAAGAAGCGATGCACCGTGAGGATGGTGAAAACGGAGTGAGGGGGATAAGTAGAGGCGTGCGAGCTTTGCGTTTCTGCATGGGGGGCGCGTATGCGGGTGGTAGTGGATAGCCAGTTGGCGAGCCGTATGCGCCAACGGTGCATGTAGCTCGCAGTATAAAAAACGCCTTGCTGTTCAAAGCGAGGGACAACGACGGTTGGATTTGACGGGAGAGTGAGATGAACGAAACACAAAAATTGATGCCATTCCAGAATATGTCTGAGAGCTTTACTGCTTTTAGTGACAAAAATACCTATTACGTCGATAAGACGGATTTTATACGTTACATGATCGGGAGTGGACATGCGATATGCGTCGTGACGCGCCCACGTCGATTCGGCAAAACCTTGATGTTGCGCATGTTGCAGACGTTTTTTGAGTACGCACTCGATGACGAAGGCAAGCCCGTCGACAATCGTCGTTATTTTGAAGGGCTCAAAGTGATGGAGGCCGGGGATGCTGTACTCAAAGAGATGGGACAATATCCGGTGATTTCGTTGTCGCTCAAGGGGATGCGCAATGATACGCTGGACGATATGGTGATTAAATTGCGAAATGCCCTGGCT
>JAZODZ010000652.1:0-2468 GCA_045597285.1 Myxococcota bacterium | reverse complement strand
TAAATTCAAGCGATTAAATGGTATATTTTTATAGTAATTCCCTGCGTTATGCACTCGGGATGCCATTGAGTAAGGATAAATTTATGCGTATTCAACAGAAAAGTGCTTCACTATATATCACTTGTATTTTATTGGCGATTTTGTCGTCCAGCTGTTCCAAGCCAGTCCAGAGCAGTGACACGGCTGTCGATTTGTCGACCGATAAGGCTGGAACAGTGACCAACAAAGCTGATAATCCATGCAAGGCTGGTGGAATGTTCGAGAATGGCCAATGTACTTGTGGTGGAATGACGAATGACGACTCCGTTTCATCGCAGTGGGGATGTATTGGCAATCAAGTATTGAGATGCCTGCGTAAAGATGGGTGTGTATGGAATGATAAAAAATATCCTCAGCGTACCGAAATACGAAATAACGCAATATATTGTGGAAAAGATACAGCGCCACAGAATCTTGAAGGCTATATTTGTGCGTTTTATAGTGAAAATGATAACAAGCATCAATGGGAATGTGGCGAGTGGAATTGTGATTGCAATGGCGTCAGCATTGATGCAGGTAATATATGTGAGAGCAAAGGACTCGTGGCGGATAATGGCGGTGTTTATCTCACGCAGGATGATAAAGATAAACAGGATCCTGTTTGTGGTGGGATCCATTACAGTGAAATCCCCGTTGATTATAAAAATCATTTTATATGCAACAATGATAAATGGACGTGCAATGGTGAATTAATATGCGCCAGAGGCAAGTGGTACTGTGTCGAAGTGGGATATGAAGATGTCGAATTGTGTGAGAATGTTTGTGCGCGTGATGATTATTCTGACTATTCTCGGTGTCATGATACAAAAGATGAAAATGACGGAATTGTGCCCTGTGAAACACTGAAAAGGGATGAAAATGACCATTATGATGAAAAATATGATCCATTATCGGAACCAACGTGCAAAGGCTATCTCGGCGGATATTGTCGTTATGGATATAATATTCATAAAGAAGCCGAGACTTGCCAGCCCTGGGATTTTTCTAAGTTTGGCGGTGAATTATCCAACAAGGCGTATAATGAATATGGCGATTTTGGCCTGATGCATGGCAATGTATGGCTCGAATTTGATGAAGACGATGTTTGCATCGAGGGCAATTGCAAATGCGGAGATGGGGCTTGTCCCCAATATGCCTATTGCAAGGATGGGCAGTGTTTTTGCGAAGATCCCATTGGTACCCATTATGGCGAGTTCTATTGCGATATAAAAGTGGGAAGCCCACACACGGAATGGTCCATTGACAGTGCCCATACAGTGGAATGCCGAAACAAGAAGGGATGTCGTACATCCGAAGGTCAGACTTATAAAACCGGCGATATCGTTTGCGTGACAAATCATTCGTTCTGTGAAGATATGAATGATTACGGTGATTATAGCATTTGCAACGATAATTTTGACAAACTCCCCGGATGCCTTGGATTGGGCAAAAATATGGATTCAAAGCCAATAGACAGCCATGGGGATGAAGCCAGTGAAACCAAGACTGCATCTAACACCAACGAAGTCATAGATAGTCATAGCAGCGAAACCAAGACGACATCTGCCACTATTGAAGTGTGTCGCAAGGGAGAAATATATGACGAATTGCTCAAACGATGTGTATATGTATTGAGTGGCTTTACGACTGACAAGGAAGGAAAGCGGCTTTCAAACCTTGCACTCGAATATTCAAATGGACTCATTCGCCGTTGTGTACAAGGCGATTATCGGGATGACGGCTGTCATTGCGGTGACATCGTTATTGACGATCTCGTGTCCAATGATTGTGCGATTGTCCATGGCAAAGGTTATGAGATTTGCGCCCTATCGACGGGATGTGATTGCGGAGAAGGCGTCTGTCCCAATACAACGGCATGTGTGAATGGACAGTGTATCGATCCGATAACCGATAAACCCATTAAGTCGTTGGCAAGTCTTCCTTCACTGGCATGTCATAACGGTGAGCATTGCAACTGCGGCGGAACCACTTGCCAGGAATGGGAATTCTGCTACCATGATCAGTGTTTGAGCCATTTCTATTCAAGTATTTTAGATGGAAGGCGCAGGGTATTTAATTTAAAAGATGTCTATGATTACATGAGTGACAGCGATAATAGCGAGGCTGCTAATAAGTTTAATTATTCCGATTACTTGTATTTGCAGACTGAGGCAGATGATGGGTATGTGATTTATCCTTCCATTGATTGCATTCGGGATTATCGCGACGAAGAATGCGGGGATGATCCCTTCTGTATCGTGACTGGCGGCCCAAGCGGCAACGAATGTCTCGATGCCATTATAGAAAATGGCACAGTGCGATGTGACAAGCGCGAAGGCTGCGCCTGCGGTAATTCTGTATGCCAATGGGGGAGTATCTGTAATGATGGAAAATGTCAATATGATAGTTTTTATAATCATTTCTGGTTTGATAGCGAGCATAATATTTCT
>JAZODZ010000651.1:0-6224 GCA_045597285.1 Myxococcota bacterium | reverse complement strand
CTAGACCCACGGCTAATATCAAGCGCCCCTACGGGGCGCTGGCGGTTGCGCCGCGATGCGGCGCGTTTTATTCGCCTATGCGCGTTGCCGATATGCCGTGCGGTGCCGCTATCGCGATGCGATACGCGTGCACGTATCACGACATGGGCAGGTGTCACAACACGTGCCTACTCGTTTTGGATCAGATGTCGATGCCGAGTGTTTCAATTTTGCGAATCAGGTTCCGGCGAGAAATGCCGAGAATTTCTGCGGCTTTCGTGCGGTTTCCTTCATTTTGTGCGAGCGTGGACGCGATCATTCTGCGCTCGAACTCGTTCGTGGCATCCTGAAGGTTCTGGCCGGGAAGCAGATGGAGAGACGGTGCCTGCGGCGAATCGAAAAATGGCGTGACCGCCTGGCTTTGCGCGTAATTCTGAAGGATGCGCGGGCTGATGTTGTCGGACGTGATCTCGTCTGCTCCGGCCGAGAGGATGATGAGGCGTTCGATTTCGTTTTGGAATTCCGAAAGATTGCCGGGCCAGGGATGGGACTGAAGAATTTGGAGTGCCGAGGGGGCAAGACGTTTCATCGCGAGATGGTTTCGCAGACAGATTTTTTCGAGGAAATACGCGGCAAATCCGGGAATGTCTTCTTTGCGATCGGCGAGCGATGGGACTTTGAGGCTCATGATGGAAAGGCGATAGAAGAGATCCTGCCGGAAAGCCCCCTGGGCGACCAGTTCGTCGAGATTCTGCGAAGATGTCGCGATAATCCTGACATTGACGGAATGCGAGGCTGTGCCGCCCATGGGCATGAATGAGCCGTATTCGAGGAGTTTGAGGAGTTTGAACTGAAGTTTTGGGGTAAGCGCGTGTATTTCGCCCAGCATGAACGTGCCGTGATCGGCGACGTCGAATAGCCCCGGCTGTTCAGTCAGCGCCTCGCTATAGGCCCCGCAAGCATGTCCAAAAAGCTCGGATTCGAGCTGCGTTTCGTTCATCGCGGAGCAATCCGCAAAGAGGAACGGGCCGGTTTTGCGGAGGCTATTCTGATGGATGGTGTGTGCGATGAGCTGTTTTCCGGTGCCCTGTGCGCCTTGAATGAAAACAGGGGAATCGGTGTGGCAGATGAATTCAAGCTGGTTGAGGAGTATCCTCATCGGCTGTGAACTGCCGACGATTTCGGAAAAATCACAGGAATACGCGTCGTTTTTACGACGGGTCTGATGGGCATAGTATTCCTGGATTTGGGCTGCGGCCTCGGATAGGAGAGCGAGCAGAATCCGTCCCTCGCGATGCGTGATCCGAATCGGTGCAGGTGCGCTTGTTTGCTCAGTATCCGTGACATTTGGTTCATCGTCATAGACAAATCCCGAAGCACAGACTGCGGCCTGGCATTGCCGTTCGAGATAGACTGGAGCCATGATGGCGGAGATATTTTGCTGGCATGTATGGAATAGGGAAAACTCGGTGTCGGCCATGGCATTGAACCAATTTCGCCAGCACGAATTTCGCATTGGACAGCGAGCGCAACACGTCTGAACGTGTGTATTTCCGAGCGAGATGATGTCGCCGTCGAGAGGAATCAGGCCGGTCTCGAGTCCAAAACTGTCGCGGATGATGGCTGAAATTCTCTGGATATTGGGAAGTTTGAGGATGTCTGTGAAGTCGAACATGCAAAAAAAAAGACTCCCTTTGGGGAGGCTCAACGTTGTTATCGTAGGTAATTGGAAGATTTCAGCAGTTTTAACGAGGTTACAGGAATCCTCGACACGTCGCACGCATCTTTGCCTCTCCGTCGAAACAGTATCGCCTCCGGAAATCGCTTTGAAACGCAGACGAGCGCTTATATTTACTTTAAATCGATGGAACAAGGGAAAACGAATCACGAGTTTGTGACAATAATCACTGAGCTGTTACCAAGTCTGTGACTATTCAACCCCATAAAAAAATCAAAAAAAAATGACCTCCAAGTGTCACAAAATTCATTTTTTGTCATCATCTTGTGTGTATGCACTGACGCATCACTCGACATGAGGAGGTAAAAATGTACGCAACTGGCTTTACATAATGGTTTTAGCACTGACCATCATATCGTGCGGCCTGCCCCTTGGTCAGGGAACGCGATCGCTGTATCTGGACGCGGGTACAGATGAACGCGGGTTGCACATGCCAGGCACATTCTGGACACTCATTTTTTACGCGGCTTGAACGCGGAAAGGGGGGGGTGTGCCAGGCCGCACGTTTGTTGGGCTAGGCGGCGGCTGGCGGGCGGGAATGGGAGAGAGAGGAAACCCTGTTTCCTAGGGGATCTATGTCCGGTCTGATTTTGATAGGATTATGTACTAAGAAACGCCCTTAGTGTCTGAACAGTTACGCTAAAAGTGGTTGCACAAACCAGAGATGTTGACAAAAGGATCCGATGCGAGTTAAAAAGGAAAGACAGATTTTTTGTCTGGCTTATTTTAATTATATTTGACAGGAAAGAAGAGATGACGATTCGAAAAGCAGGCGAGACGAATGTCGGTAGAAAACGTAACCACAACGAGGATAGTTTTCTGATCGTTCATGACCAGCATTTATACATCGTTGCGGATGGCATGGGCGGCCATGCGGCAGGTGAAGTCGCCAGCAAAATGGCAGTCGAAACCGTTTCTCAGTTTTTTAAAGATACCGCAGAAGACGATGAGATTACCTGGCCGTTCAAGATGGATCGCCAGAAAAAATACGAAGAAAATCGCCTTGTCACGGCCATTAAGTATGCCAATCTCCGCATCTATGAAGAAGCACTTGCCAATGCGAAGAAAAAAGGTATGGGTACGACGATCGTTGCCGTGAATTTCACGCGTGATGGCGTTTATGTTGCCCACGTCGGCGATTCCCGTATTTATCGTTTCCGCGATGGCGAACTCAAGCAGATCACCGAAGACCACTCGCTGCTCAATGACTACATCAAGATGAAAGTCTTGTCCGAAGAAGAAATTAAAAACTTCCCGCACAAAAACGTCATCGTCCGTGCCCTCGGCATGAAAGACAACGTTCAGGTCGATATCAGCTTTGAAGAACCGCAGGATAAAGACATTTACCTGCTTTGCTCCGATGGTCTTTCTGGCGAAGTTCCCGATGAACAGATGCAGGATATCCTCCGTCAGGATGGCGATGACCTCAATAAAGCTGTTCACGACCTCATTATGCGTGCCTGCGACAATGGTGGTAAAGATAACGTCACTTGCGTGCTCGCTCAGTACGTTGCCGATTAGTTTTCGGTCTGTTTAAGAATCTTGAAAGCCGTGCCCAAAGCACGGCTTTTTTTCGGCCAATGTACCAAAATAATAAGTCGCGCGTATGCGAATAGCGCGGCTTCGCACGCCGTATGTCAATAGGCGTGCGGCCCAAAAGATTGAAAAAAAACAGATCAGTCTGCGGAAACGTGTTATAAGGGCAACCTAGCACGAATTGGTTTGCCCGCCCTGCTGATTAGCGCCCGTATTGGAACGGGACGAGCCAGGCTCTCGGTAGCTGGTGTGGCGATTTTGTGGACTGTTTTACAAAAAATTTGGAGTTCCCTTGACTCGTAAGATCCTGATTAATGGTCGGCGTGAGGAAGAACTGCGCGTTGCGATAGTTGAAAATCAGACGCTTGAAGATTTTGAAATTGAGACGAAACACAGTGGTCTGCTTCGCAACAACATTTACAGAGGCGTTGTCTCCAGCATTGCGCCAAGCCTGAATGCAGCATTCGTCGATTTTGGCGAAGCAAAGAATGGTTTTCTGGCTTTCAATGACGTCGTCGAAAGCGCTTATTCAAAGCATGTGAAGGATGCCAGCCGTATTTCTGACATCCTCGCGGTTGGCCAGGAACTGATCGTTCAGGTCATTAAAGACGCCGGCGGCCTGAAAGGTGCGCAGGTGACGACAAACATCAGCATTGCGGGACGTTACCTCGTTTTGCGTCCGAAAGATGCCAAGAGTGGCGTTTCGCGCAAGGTCGATGACGATGCACGCGCCGACTTGACGCAGAAAATCCGCAGTCTTGACCTTCCCGAAGGCTATGGCTGTATTGTCCGTACGAATGCGATGGATCAGTCGCGTGCTATCCTGCTTCGCGATGCACGTGTTCTCGTTCAGCTGTGGCACAAGATTGAAGCCGAATTTGCTCGCGGAAAAGGCCCCCAGTTGCTTTATAACGACCAGGATATCGTCGTTCAGGCCATGCGCGATTACTTCGATGCCACGATTAACGAAGTTCTCATCGACGACAAATCGTGCTTCGAAAGGGCAAAGGCTTATGTCCGCGCTACGTTTGAGAATGGCGAGGATAAGCTGAAATATTACGACGACAAGATGCCGCTGTTTACGCGCTACGGCATTGAAAAGCAGATCGAGCAGATTTACGCCCGCACAGTGAGTTTGCCGAGTGGCGGGTTTATCGTCATCGATCCGACCGAAGCTCTGACGGCCATCGATGTCAACTCCGCGCATTCGACCAAGCGCGAAACGCAGGATTTGACGGCATACCACACGAACCTCGAGGCGGCCGTGGAAATCGCAAGACAGCTCAGGATGCGCGATATCGGCGGCCTGATCGTGATCGATTTCATCGATATGCGGCAGGGCAAACACCAGCGCGATGTCGAACGCGTGATGCGCAATGCCATGTCCCGCGACAAAGCCCGTAGCAAAGTCGAACGCATTAGTGCAAACGGGCTTCTCGAAATCAATCGGCAGCGCATTAGCCAGGCGCTTTCGATGCGGACGCATTTGGAATGCCCGACTTGTGGCGGCCGTGGTTTCATACCTAGCGCCGATGCCATTGGCATGACCCTGATTCGCGAAATCGATGCCCGTGCCGTCAATGGCGAATTGGGTGGCGTGATTATCAAACTGCACCCGGATATCGCGCAGCAGCTCCAAAACGAACGCCGCCTGGAGTTCGCACAGCTGGAACTTGAATACGGCATTCGTATCGAGATCGTCGGGACACGGGATATTTCTCGCGGCGATGAATCCATCGAATGGCTGACAAAACGCCAGGAAAATGAACTCCATCCCGAACGCGTCGCCAATCAGGCACAGGATGCCGCGTCCATCATCGATGTCGCCGAAGTCTATCAGTCCGATGATGCCGAAAACGCCTACAGACCCAATGATTTTGAAGAGTTTTCAAGCGAAGAGGCTCGGAAACGACGCGCCGAAAAACGTGCGGCTAGACGTGAAATGGCGGCTCGCGAGGCGGCCAAAGCAGCTGCCGACAATAACGCCGATGCAAGCGAGAGTGTGGCTGATAGCTGTAAATCATGTGAAGCGCCGGTTGAAATGGCACGTCCTGCGGCCGTGAAAGAAAATCGTGAAGTTAAGAAAGTGACCAATGCCCGTAGCCAGACCGGCCTTGCGATTCTCGGAACACTGCTCGCTCAGATGAAAGACCATATTGTCGAGGAGACCAGAACTGAATCCGGACGTTCGCGCCGTTTCAGCTTCAGAAATCGCAGACATGCGGCGAAATCCGAAAACGGCATTCAATCCGATCTTCGCTTGTTCGCGATGGATTTGCTTAAATCGGTTTGTGTGACGGCTTGTGGATGTACGACCGATGTGACGCGCCGTGAAATGCTCGATCGTTTGGTCGAGGCGAGCGACTGGCTCATCGGTTCCGCCCAGACTGGCCCTGAATCTGCCGCACAGGCCGCGAATGCGATACGCAATCAGATTTCCTCTCGCCATGCCACTGCTCGCCTGTCGAGCCTTTTCGATGCAGCCCCAGCTTCCCAGCCCGATGAAATCGGAAAACTCCTACTCACGGTTCGTAAAGAGGCTTTCAACGACGAAGAAAAAGTGACGGAGAATAGACTGAGAGCGCTGAACCGGCACTTGGCTTATCGCATTTCGGACATCTTTGCTCCGGCAGAAGCCGAAAACGTGAAGAGTGCCGAGAAGGAAGTTGCGCAGCCCGTTCAGCCCGCGAAAACTGAGGCAAAATCCGTAACTCCTGCATTCGATGTCAGTATGTTTGAGGAGGCGGTTGAAGACATCGACATCGATGAACTTCGCGAAGTCCTTCAGGAAGCTCCCGCTCCCGTTGTTAAAGAAGAACCTGCCTTCTCGGGGGCTGTGCTCGCCACGAATTCCGTTCCGACAGAGCGTCGTTCGAGAATGCGTGGACGGAGACGGGCGGCCATCGGGGAAAGCGAAGAGGCGTTTATCAGCAAAGAGGCGCAAGTCATTACAGCCGATGTGCCCATCGCA